>JALOLW010000011.1 GCA_025455795.1 Spirosomataceae bacterium | reverse complement strand
CCGCTCCATGATTCGACTCATGTTGATATTGACCAAGTTGATAGCAGGCAGTGACATAAACAGCAGGGCAAACAATACCAAAAACCCATACACATAGCGAGTGGCGTTTTCATTGTCTCTAAATATCCCTCTCAAAAAACTTTCTAAGTAGCCATCTATGCTTGTCTTGAGTACATCAGGCTTGAAAGTGCCTGACTGCTGGGGCTTGATGCGCCTGGCTACTTCGTTGTATTCTGCTTGGATGAGCGGCATATCTGTTTGGTTTTTTGCCAAGACGATGGCTATATAATCGCCGCGATGTTGGGTACTTTTTAGGTCTTTTTTGGTGGTGTTGTAAGGCAAATACACGTCTGCCGAGGTGTATATTCGGGTGATAGGCACTCCCTTGACTACCCCTATCACCCTGAAAGTCTGGCTATCCATTTCAAAGCTTTTGCCCACACAGGCTATCCCTTTGCCAAAATACTTGTCGCGCAGGTCTTCGTTGATGACCACCACAAACTCGTTGTTGTCAATGTCTTTTTGGGTAAAGGCTTTTCCTTCGACAAACTTAAATTGGTGTATTTCCCAAAACGCCCCGTCGGTATATTTAAAAAACACCCTGATTTTCTGGTTGTTGATGTAGGTATTAGACGACGCAATCATCGAAGTCAACGCTACTTTTTCGGGCGTTTTGAGGCTTTTGATGTATTTATTGATGAACCAAAAACTCATCGGCCCCGAACTCGCCCCTTGATTTTTGGTATCTCGCTCTTCGAGCATGAGCGCGTACATGGACCTCTCTCGCTCGGTTTCGGGGTAGCCTGCTGCCAAAAGATGGTCAATAAACGCTGTCACAACGACCAAAATCGTGAGGGTGAAGCAGATACCAAACAAGCTGATAAACGTAAAAAACTTCCGACGCCGTAGCACGGCCAAGGTGATTTTGAGGTAGTTTGCCCCTCGTCCACCAAAGAGGGAGGCAATAATAGATGTTTTCATCGGGTTATGTTTTTTGAAATTTAAGACACTTGACTTCCATCAAATAAGCGCACCAACCGGTGGGTTCGTTTGGCCATGTTTTCATCGTGCGTGACCATGACTATCGTGGCTTTGTCTTGTTGGTTGAGTGTGGTCAAAATATTCATAATTTCGTTGCCCATATTGCTATCCAAATTGCCCGTTGGCTCGTCGGCCAAGATGATTTGGGGTTGTCCCACGATGGCTCTTGCTATGGCTACACGCTGCTTTTGACCACCCGAAAGTTGATTGGGATAATGATTCATGCGATTGCTGAGACCTACTTTTTCGAGGGCTTGTGAGGCCAATTTTCGCCGCTCACTGCCCGACACATTGCGATAGAGCAGCGGCAGCTCTACATTGTCCAGCACAGGTAGGTCATTGATAAGATGAAAACTCTGAAAAATGAAGCCTAACACTTGATTGCGAAACTGCGCCAACTGCTTGTCTGATAGCCCATTGAGTGTTTTTCCATCAAGATAGATGCTTCCCTTTGAAGGAATATCAAGCAGCCCGATGATGTTGAGAAGGGTGCTTTTACCACAACCCGAAGGCCCCATGATAGACATAAATTCGCCTTTTTCGACACTCAGGTTGATGTTGTTGAGTGCCACTGTTTCTACCGTATCTGTACGATAGATTTTTTCGATGTTTTGTAGCTGTATCATAATTGTTAGGAAACCCCTGCCCCGAGGGGATTTTTTGTTTTATTATTTCCCTCTTGGAGCAATGAGGGGGGTGTTTGTTTCAAAATTGTACAGTGTCAGCAATCTCAGTCGGTAATAAGCCCCCCAATAATCGCGGAGAGCACCTATGTAATCACGTTTGGCTTGGTCTTTTTCCGAAAATGCAATACTCAAATCGGTAATACTGAGGTTGCCGAGTACATAGCGGTCTTGGGCTATACGGTACTTTTCGGAAGCGATACTATCGGCTTGGGCAGTAAGAGAGAGCTGGTCGCGGAGCATCTCAAACAGCGACACTTGCGTAAAAATCTCTTGTCTAAAATTTTGTTTGTCTTGCTCCACAGCATACTGCGTAAACTGCCGCTGCGCTTCTGCGGTCTTGGTACGCGACTTGGAGCGGCCCCAGTCCAAAATCGGAATGTCCATTTGAAGCTGTACTGTTTGCTGGTCTTGTGGGCGGCGGTACAAGTCAGGAACAGTAAGGCCACGGTTAGAAAAACCCAACGTCGCCGTAAGGGTTGCATTGAGGCCGTTGTCGCCTTTGGCTTTGGCGACCACACGCTCCGCTTCGAGTATCTTGCGCCCAAAAGCGATGGCATCGGCGCGGTTGGCAAATGCCTCTTCGGTGGCTTTGGTAGCCGATACTTCCATAAGAGGGGGAGGAAGAGGGGTGGAGAGTTCGATTTTGCCTTCACCTTGCAACCCGATATAGGTTTTGAGATTGAGCATCGCCACTTCCAAATCCCGCTTCGAGGTACCTACAGCTTTGCGACTTTTGAGAAGCTCAAGCTGTAGCTGCAAAATTTCGTTGCGGGTATTCTTGCCCAACTCATATTTTTCGTTGGCTACCTTCAAAATCGCCTCGGTATTGGTCAAGTTGGTCTCGGCAATTTGGAGATTGACCTGTGCCAGCAGCAACTCAAAAAACAACCCACTCGCCCGCAAAGCGATTCGCTCAAGTTCTTCCGCATACTCTTGTTTACTCTCGTCAAATTTGAGTGGTTCGATTTTTTTGTCCCACTTCAAAGCGTTGAATCGAAACAGTGGTTGCAAATAACCCACCGCAAACGGTACACCGTTGAAGAGCGTATTTTGGCGGTCGAAATCGTCGAATCGTTGCAACTGCGACGTGGCATAAATACTCCCCCCCGTGGCAGCAATACCCTGCGAGAGCGACAAGTTGAGAGAGGAGTTGTTGTTGCTAATTGGTTGAAACTGAATCGTTCCGTCGGGTTGACGGACTTCTATGAATGAGCGGTTAAAGGCGGGTAAATTGGCGTTGAGAGTGAGTTGAGGTTTGTAGTTGGACAAAAAAGTGCGGTATTCCCAGTATTTGGTTTCTTTGGTGGTAGCAGCTTGCCGAGCAGCGATAGACTGCTGCTTGGCCATCTCTACTACTTCCGAGAGTGTAGTGCGAAGGTTGCCTTGCCCGTGGGCCGTGTGCAGCGTGCAGAAGGCTAATGCCCCCGCAAGAGTGACAAATCCTCGCGGGATTTCAAAAGTTAAATAGTTGATTTTCATGGCTTATGACACTATTTTGCGTTGCTACTTAATCTCCAGCTCTTTTACATTCTTAAACTTACTCAAATCGTTTACAATCACTTTTTCTCCAGGCTTGACCCCTTCTTGAAGCTCCACAAAGTCGAAATTAGAAAGACCTACTTTGACTGTACGTCGTTCAGCCACTTTATCATTTATTAGCACAAACACATCTTGTACAGGTACACCCGTAAAACCCGACCCACTCGCTACGCGCACCACGCGCGCCCGCGCCGCCGTAATGAGATAGACCTCTACTTTCATTTTGGGACGGAGCAATTTGTGCGCTTTGTCGTTGAGTTGCACGTCAAAATTGACGATGTTGTTTTGCACCGAAGGCAAAATATTGGTCAAAGTACCACGTAGCTGGGTATCATTGATGCGGACTATCACGTCCATCCCCACACGCACCTGTTCGGCATAGTTATCGGAGATACTCCCCAGGACTTTGAAGCCCCCCAAATCGGCCAATCGCGCCAGCACTTCGCCCTCGGCTACTTTGGAGCCTATGTTTTTGTTTACGTAGGTAAGTACCCCTGCGCGAGGTGCTACGATGTTGGCTTGTTGGAGTTTGCGCTGAAGTTCTTGGAGATCTTTGGATTGAATCTGCGCCCCCAACTCCAAGTCTTCAATGTCGGCGCGCATGGTTTGCTGCTTCACTCTGATGTCGTTTTCGAGTTGGCGTTTTTCCAATTCAGCAATCCGTAGATTTTGTTCGGCCTGCTCGATGGCTTCGCGGGTGCCTCCTCCCGCTTTTTGGAGACGTTTGGCATTTTCTACCTCCGCGCGCAAGCTATTGATGCGTAGTGCCTTGATAGAATCGCTGATTTTGAGGTCATAAAAACTTTTTTCCAAATCCCATCGCTGCTTCACGATACCGTTGCGCTTGAGCGCGAGTTGGTCGCGGCCTTTCTCAAAGTTGAGCTGGGTAAATTCTTTGTCCAATTCCAGGATTTTGTCGCCTGTTTTGACAGCCGCTCCTGCGTCCAGATACGCTTGCTGAATCACCGCTGTAATAGGACTCGTCACGACAACCTCAAATTCGGGCTGTATCTCGCCCGAAGCCGTAAGGGTATTTTCCACATCGCCGATTTCGGCTACGGCTACGCGGATTTCAGAAGGCTTGATGGTATTACTGAGCGAGTTGCGTAAAACCCACACCGATGCGATTATTACGCCTGTTACGGCTAATACCCAAATCCAAAGGCGACGCTTTTGCTGATTGATGTCTTTGGCTGTTAAATCTCTGTCCATTTTCGAGCAAAATTTTAAATTTTACCCTTTATAGCTTCAATCTCCGTGCCAATAGACAAACTATTGATTATTAGCGATTTGCAATATTTTGAAAAAAGAAAAAGTGTTCAAAATCGAACACTTTGTTTGGAAAAAACACATCCTTCTCAGGCAAGGTTTGTCAGATACTTAGGCCAAATCGCAGAAGTACGGGGTCAAAAGAACACAAAGGTTGGTTCTACGCTCAATGACTCCCCAAGCGGCTAATTCGCACGGTAGGTTCTTTGATTTTTTCGATTTCTCGAATCACTTCTACAATGCCTCGAAGCGGGATTTTGACCCAACTAGGCCGATAACTAATCTCGTAGCCTAACTCATAAACAGCTTTTTCGAGCAAAAAAAACAACAGCAAAAAGTTGATTTCGTTTTGACTCTTGAACAATGGATGCGGCCACCCAAAGGCTTCCAGATAGGCTTCTAGGTAGGTGTCACGCATGAGTTTATACCAGCGGTCAGAGACGGTTTGGAGTTTTTCGGAAGAAATGTTTCGAGTTTCGGTGCTTTCAAACAACTTGGCACTGACGGCGTAGTGATAGCTGCGTATCATGCCTGCCACATCTTTGAGGGGACTGTGTTTGATTTTTCGCTCGGCAATCGTCGCTTCGGGTTCGCCCTCAAAATCAATGATGATAAAGTCGCCGTCGTCGGTCAAGACTTGGCCGAGGTGGTAGTCGCCGTGGATGCGGATGCGCTTCGATTCGAGCGGACGGGTGAGCATTTCTCGGGAGAAATCGTCAATCAATTCGCGTGCTTCCATAAAAATCCACGCCAAACGCTGCGTGGGTTCGTCGAGTTTGTGGTAGTTTTCTATCAACAACGCATAGCGGCGGTCGAGCAGGTCGGTGAGGCGATGAAGCAGAAACTGTCGGTAGGTGTCGTCAAATGGCTCGGCGACAAAGGCCGCGTCGGCGGTAGTGGAATATAAGCCGAGGTGCATTTCGCCCGTGCGCTGCCCAAGCAACGCCACTTGGTCAAATACGGCTTCGTTGATACCAAACGTACCGCCAGGCACGCCGTACATAAAATCATTCAAAAAATCGCCCGTGAGTGACCAGTTGTCTTTGTCGGCTTTGATGGCCTGCTGCATCATGCCGAGGGTTACGTCGGGCTGGCCATCGCGCTGCCAAGTGATGCTTCCTGCAAAAGCGGGCAAGTTGCGAAACTGCGAATGTTGGGTCAAAAAACTTACCATTTCTACTTCGGGGTTGGTTTGGTCGAAGAGTTTACGGTAAAGTTTCATAAAATATTTGCCCCCAAAAAGCATGGCCGAATTGCTCGAATCCACGGGAAGCACCCGACTCGTGATGCTATCGGGCGTATCAGCGTCGTCGAGGGCTTTGCCGCGCTGGGTAGCAAAGGGCGTAGCGTATTGGGAAGAGGGCGATTGGTAAATTTGTGCGTAGAGGTTTTGACGAAAGGCTTCGTCGTAAATCGCATCAATGATTTGACCCTCAGCCGTTTTCTCTAAAACACCTTTGTCTGGAATCTCGACCTTGGCAGGTACTTGGGTCAGCGGCAGTTGATAAAATTCCGAGGGGCCATCGTGGTAGGTAGTTTCTACCACCAAAATATACGCATCGCCCACGGGCAAGCGGTGGCGCACGTGAAAGGTGTTTTGCGCACGGGCTTTGCCCGCAAACCACCGACAAGTATTGAAATAGACAGGGAAAACGTTGGTTTCTAAGTGTTTGACAAAGTTTTCGGTCAAGTTCATCATCGGGTTAAGTGTATTTTAGTAGAACAAATGAAACACGGATGGCAATGAGTAGGTGAAACACGCCAAGGGATTTTATTTCAGCACACTCACGTGCAGGTGAGAGTCTTGTTGGGCGTTGTGATAAATTTTGATGGTGGCTTTTTGGAAATCTGCTTCGGTCGCTTCCGCTATTTTCATGAATTTCTGCGGGTTGCGATCCACCAACGGAAACCACGTACTCTGAATCTGCACCATGATTTTATGGCCTTTTTTGAAAGTATGCAGCACGTCGGGCATTCGTACTTTGACATCAGTGGGCTGATTGGGAACAAAAGGCGCGGGTTTTTCAAAACTATCCCGAAACTTGCCCCGCAGCACCTCTGCCCGTACCAATCGCTGATAGCCCGCCATGGTGAGATTTTTAGGATTGGGCGACGGATTCGGGCTGTCGTCGGGGAGTACGTCAATCAGTTTCACGATAAAGTCGGCATCGGTACCCGTGGTAGAGGCAAAAAAGTGAGCCGTAAGCGGTCCAGAGAGCGTCACATCTTCGGCGAGGGCGTCGGTTTCGTAGGTGAGTACATCTGGACGGCGGGCGGCAAAACGCTGGTCTTCAATCATGTACTGATTGTTGCGCCGCGCAAAAACGCCATCGGTGTAAGGCACAGGCTTGGCGGGGTCGCTGACATATTCCGAAAATCCCTGTTTGTCGGTGGTGGCGTTCCAAGAAAGTTTGCCATTGGCTTGAAAATGAAGCTCTTTGGCCTCACGGCTTTTGGGCGGCCAAGTTTCAAAAGTTTTCCATTGGTGCGTCCCCGTGTCAAACATCGTGGCTTCGGCGGCGTTCCAAGTACCTTTGTCTTTGAGGTAATGATTGAAAAACTTCATTTCCAATTCTTCCTGAAAATACTTGGACGTGTTGCTACCAAAATTGTGTGGGCCAAACTCCGTCCATTCGCCCCGCGCCCACGCGCCGTGCGTCCACGGCCCCATTACGAGCTGGTTTTTGTTGGCAGGGGTTTGTTTTTCAATGGCTTCGTAGGTACGCAACGCCCCAAACAAATCTTCGGCATCAAACCAACCGCCTACCACGAGCGTAGCAGGCTTGACATTGGTGAGAGCGGGGCGAATATTGCGCGACTTCCAGTAGTCGTCGTAAGTGTCGTGTTCGAGGTATTCGTTCCAAATACGGCCACGGTTGTTGAAATACTGCGCCGCGTTGGCATTTTTGACGGGACCCAGTTTCAAGAAAAACTCATACGCATCTTTGGCGCGATTGCTAAACAAGCCCGCGTAACTTGGTACTGGCTTATCAGGTTGGGCGTCGAAGTAGCTCATGAAGTTGAAGTTGTCGAGCAAGAAAAACGCGCCATTGTGACGGGCGTCATCGCCGATAAACTCGTCGGTAACGGGGGCTTGGGGCGATACGGCCTTGATAGCTGGGTGTGCATCGGGCAACGATGCCGAGGCGTAAAACCCTGGGTATGAGATACCTGTAATGCCCACTCGGCCATTGTGACGCGGAATGTTTTTGAGCAGCCACTCCACGGTATCATTTGTGTCGGAGCTTTCGTCGGTGTCTTTGGGTGTTTTTTTGGTAAACTTGTGCGGGGTCATTTCTTCAAACCGCCCCTCGCTCATGTAACGCCCGCGCACGTCTTGGACAACGAAGATAAATTTTTCGTCCCACATCTGCTTATTGCCAAATACAGGTCCTGACGGGTAACTGCTTTCGCCGTAAGGTCCCGCCGAATAGGGGGTGCGTTCCATCAAAATCGGGTAGGTTTGGGTGCTGTCTTTGGGCATATAAATGACCGTGTAGAGCTTCATGCCATCACGCATCGTGATTTGACGATCCCATTTGATGTAATGGTCCTTGATTGTATTTTGGGCAAAAGATACCGTCAAAATTTGGCATCCGAGCACCAACAGTAGGCTGTACCGAAGAAAGGATTTCATAGAAGATAAGAGAGATGATGGAGTTTTTTTGGCAAAAATAGAAGAAAAAGGCGTATCTTTTATCCATGAGGGTATGGCCGTTGATAGTTGTCTATACAATAACCGTCTGCTTTTGCGATTTGGTGGAACGAATGTTTGTAAAAAAACTGCCACTAACTATTTTTGCAGAACTTAGTTGTATAAAAAACTCATTTTCGCAAATCCCTTATCTTTTTGAAACTTACAGCCCAAATAGCGCATTGTTCGATTCTCTTTCTTGTTTCTTACGTGCTTCAAGCGCAGCGTGTGCAGATAGATGTTTGGCAGCAGGGGCGTAGCTTTCAAGATTCTTCTTACTACGACATCATGCCCGTGGCAGGGCAGTATTGGATTGGGGGCAAATACGGCATCCTCAAAACCATAGATGCACGCGGAAATTTGCAGAATGTAGCGTACCCGTCGGCCCACGTGGATATTTACAAATTAGACCACTTTGACGACGAAAACCTCATCGCTTGCGCTGATAAAGGGTTGATTTATAAGCACAACTTACGTACCAAAGCCTGGGAAACTGTGCAAGTAGCTGGCTACGAAAAATCGTGTTTTTACAACATGGCCGTTGTCAATGATTCTACGGCCTATATCTGCGGGGGAAACTCGGCCATTGCCCACTCCCAAAAAACAGTACCGTTGGGCTTTATCCTCAAAACCACCGACAAAGGGCGTACGTGGAAGCGGGTGTTTCGCAATATAGCCCAAATGGTGTGGTGTGTCAAATACAATCCACACGACCAAAAAATGTACGCGCTCATGTACACGCCCAATCGCACTTATTTGTACGCCGAAGAGGATAGTAAATGGCGCCGTAAACAGAAGATTGGCAACAGTATTTTCCACGAGATTCAATTTGAAAATGCCCAAGATTTTGTGGCTATGGGCGGATGGATTGGCAAAAAAGGCCGCCTGTATCACAATCGGCAACAGACTGTTTTTGAGCAATCTGGATTGATTTGGGGCCGCACCCAAAACGCTCGTTATGAGTTGTTGACGGCCTGTAATGGCCAAATCATTGTGAAAGATAAAACCACTGCTCGCTACGCGCTGCACGCCCAAAAACTCAACGATGCGTTTAGTATTTATGAAGCCGTATTTACTTCTGATAATACGGCTATTGCGATAGGTAGCGCGCAGACAATTTTGCACATTCGCGTCCAAGACACGCCCAATCCTGTCGCCGATGCAACCACAATCAATCAACAAAAATGAATACCATTTTCTTGGAGCGAGATATTGCTCCAAAGAAATAAAAAAACTCCCCCGTCGGGGGGTGGGGGGCTTTTATAAAAATGAAAGCATTGGTTCTTGGGGGTGGTTCTCTCAAAGGCGCGTATCAAGTAGGCGTGGTACAGGCCGCGTTGGAGGCGGGTTTTGCGCCTGACATGGTTTATGGTATTTCGGTGGGTGGCCTCAACGCCAGCTACATGGTGCATGAGGCTGGGCGGCAGTTTATCGAACAAAAAAACATAGACTGGCCACGTATCAGTCGTCAGTTGATTGAGTTTTGGGTCAAAAATATCACCAAACCGCAAGACATTGCGCTGATACGGTCGCGGTTTACGCTAGGAGTAGATACCCTTATGAGCCGTTTTGATGGCTTGCTTGATACGACGCCCCTGCACACGCTTATTCGTCAGCATCTCAATGAGTTTGTGCTGAAAAACAGCCCCATCAAACTCAAAGTGGGGGCGGTAGATATTGTCAATGGCGACATGGTCTATGCCACACCCCAAGACGAGTACTTTCTGGATTATGTGTTGGCCAGCAGTTCACTGCCAATGATTATGCCGCCTATTCACATCCAAGGGCATCGGCGGTCGGCGTATTTGGATGGAGGATTGCGCGTGGTAGCGCCGCTCAAAGCCGCCCTCCAAGATGGTGCTACCGACATTGTGTGCGTGGCGTGTCACACCGAAAAGATTTACAACGAACCCGTCAATTATCGAAATTTGCTCAAGCTGATTGAACGCATGAAAGACATCAACGTCAATCAGATAGTCAATAGCGACATCGCTTGGGCAGAAAACTACGTCGAAAAAGAAAATCTTAAAGGGCGACAGCTACATCTGAGGGTGATTCGACCCGAAGAACCTCTCAAATTGGATATGCTCAACTTTACCTCTGAGGACATTGTGCGGCTGATTGTGCTGGGCTATAAAATCGGCCATCAAGCCTTAAAAGATGTAAAGTTTTGAGGCCAAACATTCCATTTTTGGTATTGGCTTGTTTGATATTCAAGGCCAAAAAAATTTTCACAAATGATTGATATTCAACTTCTTGATACAGAGTTAGACCCACAAGCCTGCTTGGAGGGCGTCATGCGCGACGACGCGGGTGGACTCGTCACGTTTGTTGGCACAGTACGCAATCACACCCGTGGCAAGCGCGTCTTGAAGCTCGAATTTGAAGCCTACGCGCCAATGGCGATGTCGGAAATGCGGAAAATCGCCGAAACAGCCTGCGAGCGTTGGCCTGTACTCCAAATCGCCATCCACCACCGTGTGGGTACGCTCCAAATTGGCCAAGTCCCCGTCGTGATTGCGGTAGCTTGCGCCCACCGAAAAGCCGCTTTTGAAGCCTGCCAGTACGCCATAGACACCCTCAAAGAAACGGTTCCTATCTGGAAAAAAGAGTTTTTCGACGACGGCGAAGTGTGGGTTGCCGCCCATCCATAAGCTGTTTTTGCGTATCTTTGTCGCTATTCAATCCATCTCTAATCGAGTGAAGTAAATCACCTAATTCTCTGAATGAAACCCACTCTTCTCATCCTTGCCGCAGGCATGGGCAGCCGCTACGGCGGTATCAAGCAGTTGGACCAATTTGGCCCCAACGGCGAAACCATCATTGATTATTCCCTCTACGATGCCATTCGGGCGGGTTTTGGCAAAATCGTCTTTATCATCCGCGAAGAACTACGAGCCGATTTTGAAGAAGTATTTGGCCCCAAACTGCGCGGAAAAATTGACTATGATTATGCCATTCAGGGTTTTCAAAGCTACGTCCCTGACGAACTCGGCCACGTAGAACGTGCCAAGCCCTGGGGGACAGGCCACGCCATGCTGTGTGCCTGGGAACAAACCCAAACCCCCTTTGCCGTCATCAATGCCGATGATTTTTACGGATTTGACGCTTTTCGATTAGTCGCCGAATTTCTGACCCAAAGCACCGAAGATAGCGAGCATACACTCATTGCTTATGAACTTCAACGCACGCTTTCTGACAACGGCACCGTGTCGCGGGGGGTATGTGAAGTGAATGAGGAAGGCCATTTGGAAGTAGTGACCGAAAGACTCAAACTTGCCGCTACCACCAGTGGGCAGATTGTGGATGCTGACAGCGGACTTGAATTTGGACCGACAACGCCCGTTTCAATGAATTTTTGGGGCTTCAAACCTTCCGTTTTCCCCATTACCCACGCACTATTTACGGACTACGCCCGCCGAAACTACACCGCCCCCAAAGCCGAGTTTTTTATTCCTTTGGTTGCTACACACTTGATTCAGAGTGGCTTGGGCAAGTTGAAAGTAATTTCCAATCAGTCAGAATGGTTTGGCGTGACATATCCCGAAGATAAGCCTACCGTACAAGCAGCCCTACAAAAACTACACGACGAAGACAAATATCCCAAACAGTTGTGGTAAGGAGATGAAACCAATACTCATTTTTTTGGTACGGGTTTACCAAGCGGCGTTGTCGCCTTATTTCCCCAATTCCTGCCGTTACACCCCTACTTGTTCGCAGTTTATGATAGAGGCTATCCAAAAGCACGGGGCGTTGAGAGGTGGTTGGATGGGACTCAAGCGCATCGGGCGGTGCCACCCGTGGGGTGGACATGGATATGACCCTGTGCCCTAAGATTTAAATTCAACCTACATTTTTGTACAAAACCACTATGACTATGCCCAACTGGATTACGGCCAAAGAATACACCGACATTACCTATAAAAAATGTGATGGCGTGGCGCGGATTGCTTTCAATCGCCCCGAAGTACGAAACGCATTTCGTCCCAAAACTACTTTTGAACTCATTGACGCTTTTGCCGATGCTACCCACGACCCCAATGTGGGAGTAGTGCTGCTGTCGGGCGAGGGGCCATCGCCCAAAGATGGTGGGTGGGCTTTTTGCTCGGGGGGCGACCAAAAAGCCCGCCAGAAAGGCGGCTACCGCGCCGAAGATGGCCGCGACCGACTCAATATTTTGGAAGTCCAACGCCAAATTCGTTTTATGACCAAGCCCGTGATAGCCGTCGTGACGGGCTGGGCTGTAGGTGGCGGGCATAGCCTGCACGTAGTATGCGACCTGTCACTGGCGAGCAAAGAACACGCTATTTTCAAACAAACCGACGCCGACGTGGCCAGCTATGACGCGGGCTATGGCTCGGCCTATTTGGCAAGAATGATAGGCCAAAAACGCGCCCGTGAGATTTTCTTTTTGGGGCGAAATTACTCCGCCCAAGAAGCATTTGAGATGGGTATGGTCAATGCCGTAGTGCCGCACGACGACCTGGAAAATACGGCGTTTCAATGGGCGCAGGAGATACTCGGCAAAAGCCCAATGGCGATTCGAATGCTCAAATTTGCCTTCAATCTCGTGGACGACGGCTTGGTAGGGCAGCAGCTTTTTGCGGGCGAGGCTACCCGCCTCGGCTACATGACCGACGAAGCCCAAGAAGGTCGAGATGCGTTTTTGGAAAAACGCAAACCCAACTGGGATAAATTCGACCGATTTTCGTAGTGATTGAGAGACGTTGTTGAACGGTTCTTACAATCGCGTCACACGGCGTATTCTTTCTCTTTTGCCAAAAAATCTTGATAGGCGTGTCGGATGCCCACGTCGAGGGTGTAGCGATGACGCCACCCCAGCGCGTGTAAACGCGATACATCCATGAGTTTGCGGGGAGTGCCATCGGGCTTGTCAGTGTTCCAGTGCAACGCGCCGTCGTAGCCTACGATGCCCTTGATAAGTTCGGCCAACGCCTTGATAGACAGGTCTTCGCCTACGCCTACGTTGATAAACTGCTCCTCGTTGTAGTGATTCATCAAAAACACGCAAGCGTCGGCCAGGTCGTCGGCGTGGAGAAACTCCCGCAACGGTGCGCCCGTTCCCCACAATTCTACAAAAGGTTTGCCTTCGATTTTGGCCTCGTGAAACTTGCGAATCATGGCGGGCAGTACGTGTGAGTTTTGGAGGTCGTAGTTGTCGTTGGGACCGTAAAGATTGGTAGGCATCGCCGAAATAAAATTACAGCCGTATTGTTTGCGGTAATTTTCGCACATTTTGATGCCCGCTATTTTGGCGATGGCGTAGGGTTCGTTGGTGTATTCGAGCGTGCCTGTCAGCAGGGCGTCTTCTTGCAGTGGCTGGGGGGCCATTTTGGGATAAATACACGACGACCCCAAAAACATCAGTTTCTTCGCACCCGTGAGGTAAGCGTTGTGGATAATATTGTTTTGAATTTGCAAATTGTCGTACAAAAACTCTGCGCGATAGACGTTGTTGGCCATGATACCGCCTACTTTGGCCGCTGCCAAAAACACGTATTCGGGGCGTTCTTGCTCAAAAAAATCAGTGACAGCTTGCTGGTTTCGCAAATCTAATTCTTTGGATGTACGTAATACGAGGTTTTCATAACCCTCTGCCTGTAAGCGTCTTGTGATGGCCGAACCGACCATTCCGCGATGGCCTGCTACGTAAATTTTTGCGTTTTTTTCCATTAAAAATATGTTACTCTGTACCTATTCTCTGCCTTAATTAACCACTTTATGGGCTGTGAATACACCACCTTGGGGTTTAGTTTTTTAATTTTTCTAACTCTGTTTTAACAAACTGCATCAATTCCGTGATATAACCTTTTGAAAAATCAAAAGGAATGTTGGCCGCCGCGTAAATGTCGCCAATCGAAGCCGTGTAGCCAAGTTTGAGGGCGTTGAGATAGCCTTCGAGGCCGCGTTGGGGGTTTTGTTTGTAATTGCGCCAAACCCCAATCGCGCCCAACTGCGCCATGCCGTATTCGATGTAATAAAAAGGCACTTCGTAGATATGCAACTGCTTCTGCCAGAGATACTTTTGAGAAGTTTCTAAACCTGTCCAATCCGTAATACTGTCGCTAAATTGCGTATAAATTTGCTCCCAAACAGCTTGTCGCTCTTCGACACTGTGCGTTGGGTTTTCGTAAAGCCAATGCTGGAATTTATCCACGGTGGCTACCCACGGCAGGGTTTCGATGATAGACTCTAAGTGCTGGATTTTGGCACGGCGGAGGTCATTCTCGTCTTCAAAAAATACGTGCCAATAGTCCATCGTAATCAGTTCCATGCTCATCGAGGCGAGTTCGGCCACTTCGGCGGGCGGATTTTTGAACGAATTGAGGGCCAGGTCGCGCGTCACGAAATTGTGAACCGCATGACCGCCTTCGTGCAGCAGCGTAACGAGGTCGCGGAGGTTGGAGGTGGCATTCATAAAAATAAACGGCACGCCGATTTCCTCCAACGGATAGTTGTAGCCTCCTGGTGCTTTGCCCTTGCGTGATTCGAGGTCGAGGTGGCCCATTGCCTTCATTACGCGCAGGTAGCCGCCGAGTTGGGGGTCGAGCAAGGTGAAGCACTGGATGGTTTTTTCCAACAACTCATCGCCAGTGCTGAAAGGCTTGAGCGGTGGTAAATTTTGAGGGTCAACCTTGAAATCCCACGGACGCAACTCACTCAATTTCAGCGTACTTTTGCGTTCTTCCGCCATGTCGTTGAGCATTGGCACGACGGCCTCGGCCACCGATTCGTGAAAATCGAAGCAGTCTTGTGGCGTATAATCAAACCGCCCCAACGCCGCAAACATATAGTCGCGGAAATTGGCAAAATCAGCATTTTGAGCAACTTGGTGGCGCAAATCGCGCAGGCTGTTGATGAGTGAGTCCAACTGCTCGCGGTCTTGTAGGCGACGATTTTGAATTTTACGCCAAACGCTTTCACGCACAGCGCGGTCGGTTGATTGGAGCAAATCAGAGGCGCGTTGGAGGGTCATTTCTTCGCCGTTTATTTCCACGGTCATTGCACCCACAATCGCGCCGTATTGTGCTTGTTCGGTTTGGATTTGGGTTTGGAGTGGAATGTTCTGCTCCCGAAAAATCTCAATGGCTTTTTTCATGCCCCGCAGGGTGATGTCAAAGCCTTTTTCGTGGAGTTCGCCCAAAAACGGGCTACTGAGGGCTTTTTGGTCGAGGTCGTTGCTATACGCGCTGAGTTGAGGCTGTATATTTTCGACAAAATCATTAAACGCCCGCTGATGTTGCTCGTTGGTGGTGTCGCAAGTCATGCGGATGTACCGCCAAGCAAAGTTTTCGGATAGATACGACTCCAACTCGCTCCGGTGCAAAAACCAAGTTTTCAGGTCATTGGCAGACTGAATCTCGCGGTTTTTGAGATTTTCATAAAACGGCTGGACTTGCGCCCAACTGGAAAGTTCAAATTCTTCGCCCAAAAACTGACGGGCAGGGCGCTGCGGTATGCTAAGTGCTGACATAGATGGGTTTTGTACATATAAAGGCCAACAAAGTACGCACAAAAATCGTTTTTGTGGAAGTTTTATTTGCGATAATCACTGTGACCGTTCAATAATAAAATTTGGGTAGCTGCCCAAAATGTACTTATTTTGCTGCCTCACGGAATATTCAACGTATAGTGGCCAAAAAATCTGCACTTTTCAATCTCAAAGACCTCATTGTTTACTTCTTAGTGGCAGGAACAGGCGTGGTGGTTCAGTTCATTTCGGGGAGTTTTTTTCGTAGTTACTACGGCTATACTACTTCGGTCTCACTGGGCTACGTCGTTTCGTTTATAGTGGGCTTTGTTTTGACCAAACTCTTTGCTTTTGACGCCCGCAATTCGAGCAAAACCCGCCGCGAAATGGTCAAGTTTGGCATCGTAGCTTTTATTTCTTGGGGTATTACGGTAGGCGTTTCTACCTTAGCTTTGGGTGTTATCAATTCGATTTATCCCGAAACTATCTATCGCCTGCCTATCAGTTCACTCTCCGACAAATCGCGCGATATTCACGTCAATGAAGCCTCTGCGTTGTTGATAGCGATGGGTTTTAGTTTTGTGAGCAACTTCATTTTGCACAAAACCTTCACTTTCAAAAGTACGGGCTTTTACGACCGCGCCAAAGCAGCCCTCAATCTGGGCAAAGATTAGGCGAATATTTCCAACAACTTTTTGGCGCGTTTGCGCGTTTAGGAATTGCGAGAATGTAGAAATTCATAATTGCATAAATGTAGAAATGCGTAAACGGAAGTCTAAAAAATCATTTCTGCATCTACACATTCCTGCATTGCAGCATTCTCTCATTCAGGCATTCACTCATTGAAAATATAAAAGTATGGAAAAACCTATCCAAAACGACCGTTGGACGGTACGTTTGCCAATCATGCTGGCTTTGACCTTGGCCGCAGGAATGTTGTTGGGAGCTACGTTTTTTGGAGGTGGCAAAGGTGTCACCGACGTAGCGCGGGGCTACACCAAATTCAAAGAAATTCTCCAACTGATTGACAACAATTACGTGGACACTGTCAATACCGACGAGTTGGTGGATTTTTCTATCAACAAAATGTTGGAAAAACTCGACCCGCACACTTCTTACTACAACCCCAAAGATGCGGTGGCAGCACGCTCACAGCTCGAGAGTGGCTTTGATGGTATTGGCGTAGAATTCAATCTCTTTCGAGATACGGTTTTTGTCGTTACGGCTTTGACAGGAGGCCCCTCCGAAGCGGCAGGGATTCAGAGCGGTGATAAAATCATCAAAGTCAATGGCGAGGCTTTTACGGGCAAAAAAATAGACAACGCCTTTATTTTTTCTAAACTTCGCGGTCCGCGCGGGAGCGAGGTAAATATTGAGATTCAGCGGCGAAACGTACCTAAACTCCTCACGTTCAAACTCAAGCGCGACCGAATCCCAACGTTTTCGGTAGATGCCGCCTACATGATGGACAAAGAAATCGGGTACCTCAAAGTGACGCGCTTTTCAGAGTCCACCTACGAAGAATTCAAAAAATCGTTGGCATCGCTCAAATCACAGGGCATGAAAAAGCTGCTGCTCGACTTGCGCGGCAATCCTGGCGGCTACATGGACCGCGCTACCAACATGGTGGATGAACTCGTAGCAGGCGACAAGATGATAGTCTATACCGATGGCAAAGACGACCGCTACGACCGCAAAACTTACGCCAAATTTACGGGGCAGTTTGAAAACGGTCCCGTGGTGGTACTGATTGACGAAGGCAGCGCGTCGGCTTCTGAAATCGTGGCAGGCGCACTTCAAGACCACGACCGCGCCCTGATTGTGGGTCGTCGGTCGTTTGGCAAAGGTTTGGTACAGATGCCCGTCAATCTATCCGATGGCTCGGAGCTGCGCCTCACTATTTCGCGATATTACACCCCAAGCGGACGCAGTATTCAAAAGCCCTACACCCACGGCGACGTAGAAAACTACGAAAAAGACCTCAAAGACCGCTTCAAACAAGGGGAACTTTTTGTGGCCGATAGCATCAAAAACAACCCCAAATTGCAATTTAGGACGGGTTTAGGCCGTACCGTGTATGGAGGCGGGGGCATTACACCCGATATTTTTGTGGGCCGCGACACCACCTATCTTACGCCCTATTTGTACGAATTGTTTGGCAAAAGCATCATCCGTGACTTCGCCTTGCAGTACGTCAATCAGCAGCGAAAGCAGTTGGAAAAAGTTGCGTACCAAGATTTTATCAAAAACTTCACCCCCACCGACGCTGACTTGCAAACATTGGTCAAAGAAGCGACCGACGAAGGCGTAAAATTCAACGAAAAGGAATTCAGTCGCTCCAAACCGTACATTCGTACTTTTCTGAAAGCTACTATTGCACGATATGTATATCAAAGACGGGACGGCAACAGCAGCAACCTCAACAATGAGTTTTACCAGGTAATGGCCACCCAAGACGAGGCTATTGTCAAAGCCCTGACGCTTTTTGACCAAGCCGAGCAGTTGTCAAAAGGAATCGTTAGTTTGAAAAAATAAGCCATGCAACCCAAATCAGTCAATTTTTCACGCACGACGATTACCGAATTGATGATTCCGTCGTATGCCAATTTTGGGGGTAAAATTCACGGGGGGATTCTGTTGTCGTTGATGGACAAAGTGGCCTACGCTTGCGCCTCCAAACACGCGGGTAGCTACGTGGTGACAGTGACGGTAGAGGGCGTGCAGTTTCTCCAACCTATCAATGTGGGTGAATTGGTATCACTTCACGCTTCGGTCAATTACGTAGGGCGTACTTCGATGGTGATAGGCATCCGAGTGGTGTCTGAAAACGTACGGACGGGCGAGCAAAAACACACCAATACTTCCTACTTTACGATGGTGGCCAAAGACGACACGGGCAAGCCTACCGAAGTACCAGCACTGCTGCTCGAAACCCCCGACGACGCGCGACGGTTTTTGGAGGCTATCAAGCGCAAAGAACTCAAAAATGCCTACGCTGGCGAGTTTGACAACGAAAAAAGCCGCCTAAAAGTAGAAGAAAGCCGCGAACTGCTCACAAAAGAACGCTGTGTAGTTGGGTTTTGAGTTACGCCAAAATGGGTTTTACGACATGTCCGTGAACATCCGTGAGGCGGTAGCGACGGCCTTGAAATTTGAACGTAAGTTGCTCATGGTCAAGTCCCAACAAGTGCATCACCGTAGCCTGAAAGTCGTGTACGTGTACGGGGTCGCGGGTGATGTTGTAGCTAAAATCGTCGGTTTCGCCGTGGATATAGCCTTTCTTTACGCCGCCGCCCGCCATCCAAATCGTAAAACAGCGCGGGTGATGGTCGCGGCCGTAGCTTTCTTTGGTAAGTTTGCCTTGTGAATAAGAACCGCGCCCAAACTCTCCTCCCCAAATCACGAGTGTATCTTCGAGCAAACCACGTTGTTTTAAATCCAACAACAACGCCGCCGACGGCTGGTCCACCGACTTGGCCATGATTTTGATGTCGTTGGGCAGGTTGCCGTGCTGGTCCCAACCTTGATGATAAAGTTGGATAAATTTCACGCCTTTTTCGGCCAATTTCCGTGCCAATAAGCAGTTGGCAGCAAACGTGCCAGGTTTTTTGGCTTCGGGGCCGTACATGTCAAAGATATAATCGGGTTCTTTGGAGATGTCGAGTGTTTCAGGAACGGCCGTCTGCATTCGGTAGGCCATTTCGTACTGCGCCATGCGGCTATTTATTTCAGGGTCAAGCACTTGTTTGTATTGCTCTTGGTGCATTTTGGCAAGTACGTCGAGCATACGGCGGCGGCTCGTTTTGTCAATTCCCGAAGGATTGTTGAGATAAAACACGGGGTCTGGCCCCGACCGAAATACCACGCCCTGATGCACCGACGACAAAAAACCGTTGCTCCACAGTTTGGCGTACAGCGGCTGGTCGCCTCCACGGCCTTTGGACAGCAACACCACAAACGACGGCAGGTTTTGATTGTCGGACCCCAACCCGTAGCTTATCCATGACCCAAACGAAGGCCGCCCCCCCTGCTGACTACCCGTCTGAAAAAACGTCACGGCGGGGTCGTGGTTGATGGCCTCGGTGTGCATAGAACGGATAAACGTGGCCTCGTCGGTAATTTTAGAAATATACGGCAACAATTCACTCACCCACATTCGGCTTTGGCCGTGTTGGGCGAATTTATAGACCGAAGCCGCCAACGGAAAACTACTCTGCCCTGCGGTCATACCCGTGAGGCGTTGGCCTTTGCGGACAGATTCGGGGAGATTTTGACCCCACATTTTTTCAAGGCGGGGCTTATAATCAAAGAGTTCCAACTGCGACGGCGCACCGCTTTGGAGCAGATAGATGACACGCTTGACTTTGGGGGTAAAGTGCGGTTTGCCCAATACGGGTCCGTTGGCAGCTTGGGCGGTATGCCCCAACAACGACGACAACGCTGCCGCACCCAGCCCAAGACTGGTGCTTGTCAAAAAATTCCGACGACTCTGTTGGTCGTGGATGTGTTGTTCGGTTTCTTCAAAAGCATTCATCCCAAAACCATTTTTTCGACTCAATTACGGCTTCCTCATTAAAACAAATAACCGATAAAATCGTGCGTTTTTGACCCCCAGTTTTATCCAAAATTAGGCAAATACATCAACTTTCCGCCCTGCATGGCCGACTCGTGCGCCAAAATGCCCACGCAGGTCCAGTTGGCCGACTGAGCGGCATTTGGAAACGGGTCGCGGTCTTCAACCAGCGCCATCAAAAACTCATGCGCCAAGTGCGGGTGAGAGCCACCATGCCCCGCGCCTTGCGTAAACGACAAGTGCGTGTTGTCATCAATGTCATACACGCCACGGGTCGTAAAAGGCTGAATCTCTTCGGGCAGCAGGTGCGCGTAGTCAGGTGTGCTAACGCGCTCAGGGATTTCATGTTCTTCTTTTTTGGCCGTATGAATCACGGGTTCTTCGCCTTCAACGAGCGGCCATTCAAACGATTTTTTGGAGCCATACACCTCAAAACTTTCGCGGTACTGCCGCGCCACGTCAAACAGCGACCGATAGACATAGGCACTCAAATCGCTGTTTTTGAACTTGATATGCGCCGACTCAACCGCAAAAGGTGAGTTGTGAATTTGCGCCAGTTCTTCCCGAATCGTACCCGACCCAAAGCACGACACATATTCTGCTTCCAGTTTCAACAACCC
>JALOLW010000265.1 GCA_025455795.1 Spirosomataceae bacterium | reverse complement strand
AAAATGAATCTCTTCAACGTGTATCCGCTGTACGACATTGAGCCTGTCAAAGCACAAGGCTCGTGGCTTTGGGACAGCAAAGGCGAGCAATACCTCGACCTTTACGGTGGCCATGCTGTCATTTCGATAGGCCACTGTCACCCGCATTATGTAGAAACGCTCACGGAGCAACTCCGACGCATCAATTTCTATTCTAATTCGGTCAGGATACCGCTGCAAGAACAGTTGGCCCAACAACTCGGCGAAGCCGCAGGCTGCCCCGACTATTCGTTGTTTTTGTGCAATTCAGGCGCAGAAGCCAACGAAAACGCCCTCAAATTGGCCTCGTTTTACAACGGGGGTCACAAAGTCGTGGCGTTTTCCAAAGCTTTTCACGGGCGTACTGCGGGTGCGGTGGCCGCTACCGACAATCCGAGCATCGTTGCCCCAGTCAATCAGAACCAGCACGTGACGTTTTTGCCGTTCAACGACGCTGACGCAGTACGCCAACACGACATGAGCGACGTGTGCGCCATCATCGTAGAAGGGATTCAGGGCGTAGGCGGGATTCACGTGGCATCCGAGGCATTTTTGCGGGCTATCCGCGAGCGGTGCGACCAATCGGGCGCGGTTTTTATTTTGGACAGCGTGCAGTGTGGCTACGGGCGTTCAGGACAGTTTTTTTCTAATCAACACTACGACAACCTGCCCGCCGACCTCTACACCACGGCCAAAGGCATGGGCAACGGCTTCCCGATTGGCGGGGTTTTGATTTCGCCTAAGTTTCAAGCCAAATACGGAATGTTGGGTACTACTTTTGGTGGTAACCACCTTGCGTGTGCGGCGGGTGTAGCAGTGTTGGAAGTGATGAAACAAGAAAATCTGGTGCAAAATGCCACCGAAGTAGGCGCGTATCTTTTTGACAACATCGCCCAAATCGGTGGCTATAAACAACTTCGCGGACGCGGCTTGATGATTGGCATTGAGTACGATTTCCCCGTGGAAGACCTTCGCAACAAACTTCTGTTTGAGCATCACCTTTTTACGGGAGTAGCGGGCAAAAACACCCTCCGTTTATTGCCTTCGCTCGCCCTCAAACGCGCCGAGGCCGATTTATTTTTGGAAGCCCTGAGCAAAGAGGTCGCTGCGGTGGTGTAGTTAGCCCAAAAACTGCCGCAGGTAGTTTCGACTCGTCAAAATCGCCGATTTTACGTCTTCAATATGCCCTTCGTAGGCTTTGTCTTCGACTTCAATACAGACAGGGCCACGGTAGCGCACGTCGGTGAGAGCAGCAAAAAACCTGCGCCAGTCCACATCGCCCAAGCCCGGTAGCTTGGGGCTGTGGTATTCGAGCGGGTGCGCCATGATGCCCACGCGGTCGAGGCGGTCTTTATAAACTTTGGCATCTTTGAGGTGGATATGGTGCAGGCGGTCTTTGTAGTCATAAATCGGCTTCACTTCGTCCATCATCTGCCATATCAAATGCGACGGGTCGTAGTTAAGACCCAACACGGGGCTTGGGATGATTTCAAACATACGGTCCCAGATAGCGGGAGTAGTGGCCAAATTTTTGCCGCCGGGCCACTCATCTGCCGTGAAAAACATCGGGCAGTTTTCGATGCCAATCTTCACGTTGTTTTCTTCGGCTACTTTCACGATGTCGGGCCATACTTCGCCAAAAATTTTGAGATTTTCGGTGACGGTTTTGGCAGGGTCGCGGCCCACAAAAGTATTGACATTGTGTAGCCCCAACTTAGCCGCTGCTTTGATGACCGTTTTGATGTGTTCTCGGTAAAAGTTTGCCTTTTCGATATCGGGGTCGAGGGGATTGGGATAGTAGCCCAACCCCGAAATCGTGATGTGTTTTTCTTTGGCATAGGCCATCACGTATTTGGCGTAGGCATCATCCGTCAGCACTCGTTCTACATTGATGTGCGTCACACCCGCGTAGCGACGTTTGTCGGCGTTTTCAGTAGGCCAACACATGATTTCAACGCAAGAAAAGTCATGATTGGCGGCAAAATCTATGACGTGTTCGTAGCCAAAATCGGCCAGAATCGCGCTTACAAATCCAAGTTTGAGCATGAGTTTTTGATTTTTGGGTTATGCTTTTACTTCGTCTCGCAATGCTTTCCGTAGGATTTTGCCTACGTTGGTTTTGGGCAACTCGGTACGGAACTCAATGTATTTGGGGCATTTATAGGCAGTGAGGTTTTCGCGGCAGTGAGCCATGATTTGTGCCTCGGTCACATCAGGGTCTTTTTTGACCACAAAAATCTTGACAGCTTCGGTACTTTTAGCGTCTGGCACACCGATACAGGCTACTTCCAACACGCCTGCGTGCATCGCTACCACATCTTCGATTTCGTTGGGATAGACATTGAAGCCCGACACCAAAATCATGTCTTTCTTGCGGTCCACGATTTTGAAATAACCATCCGAATCCATCACGCCTACATCGCCCGTTTTGAACCACTGCCGTCCGTCGGCGGGGTCGGTGTACATCACTTTTTCGGTTTCGTCGGGGCGGTTGTAGTAGCCGAGCATCACCTGCGGGCCATGGGCGCAGATTTCGCCCGCCTCGCCGATGTCGGCCCAAGAACCGTCGTCGCGCATGATACGCATCTCGGTACTTGGAAAAGGCACGCCAATCGTCCCGACGCGGTTGTTGGTAGGCGAGAGCGGATTGGCACTCAGCACGGGCGAGGTTTCCGACAATCCGTAGCCTTCGGTAGGCATATTGCCCGTGAGTTTGTACCAACGCTCCGCTACGGCTTTTTGAAGAGCCATGCCCCCCGCTGAGGTGATTTTGAGGCCGCTGAAATCCACTTCGTTGATTTTGGGGTGGTTCATCAAGCCATTATAGAGCGTATTGACCCCCGTAAAGGTCGCCACTTTGTATTTCTTCAAATCCTTGATAAACGCTTCCATGTCGCGCGGATTGGTAATGAGCAGGTTCATCCCGCCGTTTTTGAGGGCAGAGAGGGCGTTGCAAGTGAGCGCATAGACGTGATACAAAGGCAGTGCTGCTACGATGACGTTGGTTTCATCGGCGGGAATTGTTTCGAGCAGTGGGTTGAGGTACTCGCAGTTGGCCTCCACGTTGGCGATGATGTTGCGGTGGGTGAGCATCGCCCCTTTGGATACGCCCGTTGTGCCACCCGTATATTGAATAAAAGCCAAATCTGACGACTTCGAATCGGGGCGTTGATAAGACATTGCCCCCCCTTTGCTCACGGCCTCCATGAACGACTCCGCTTGGGGGAGGCTGTAGCTTGGCACCATTTTTTTGACATTTTTGACTACAAAATTGACAATCTGCTTTTTGGGAAAACCCAGCATATCGCCGATTTCGGTGATGAAAACGTGCTTGATGTTGGTTTGAGGCAGCACTTTTTCGAGGTTGTTGGCAAAGTTGGCCATGATGATGATGGCTTTCGCCCCCGAATCTTTGAATTGATGCTCCATTTCACGCGGGGTGTAGAGCGGGTTGGTGTTTACCACAGTCATCCCAGCCCGCAACGCACCAAACAACGCCACGGGGTACTGCAACACATTGGGCATTTGGATGGCGACGCGGTCGCCTTTTTGGAGGCCGATATGGTCCAAGTAAGCCGCAAAATTGCGAGAAAGTTTGTCCAACTCCGCGTAGGTGATTTCTTTGCCCATGCAGGAGTAGGCTTTGCGGGAAGCGTAAGTGCTAAAACCGCTCTCTATCAGTTCGATAAGCGACGAGTAAATGTCGGGGTTGATTTCAAACGCCATGCCAGGCGGATAGGCGTTGAGCCAGGGAAAGCTATCTCGGGTGATTGCCATAAGTTTTTAGATTTATGCTGAGAAAAAATTGTACACTACAAAGATATAAACGAACCAATAGCTTATGCTGTTTCGTTTTGTTTTTCGGTAAAAATAATCAAATGAAACCTATTGGGTTCAATCATCATTTAGAGGTTCGGGCGGGCTTTGCACGTGTGCGCAAAAAACATTGTACAGTTTTAAAGTAATTCTGTGGTTTGTACGTCTCCTTTCTCAATCACTTAGATTTTACCTTGGCACAAACCCCGCTAAATATCGTACAAACCATCAAAAAGTACAGCAGGCAATTGTTCGGCTTTATCCGTCAGCGCGTGAGCAGTGATGAGGATGCCGAAGATATTTTGCAGGATGTGTGGTACCAATTGAGCAGTCAGCCCGAAGTAGAGGCGATTGAGCAAATAGGGAGCTGGCTTTACCGCGTGGCGCGTAACCGTATTGTGGATGGCTACCGAAAACAACGCCCTGAGCGATTGGAAGATTATGGCTACGAAGACGAGGAAGGCGAAATCTATTTCAAAGACCTACTTTTGGCCGATGATGGAACACCCGAAACAGAATACTTGCGAGAGTTGTTTTGGCAACAACTCATGGATGCCCTCGACGAGTTGCCCGAAAATCAACGTCAAGTATTTGTTTGGAACGAGCTGGAAGACGAAACGTTTCAGCAAATTGCCGACCGCACGGGCGAAAACATCAAAACCCTCATTTCGCGCAAGCGGTATGCCGTGCAGCATTTACGTCACCGTTTGGAGAGCTTATACCAAGATTTGATAGACCGTTAAAATATCAATACTGATGAAACGACAACACAATTTTAGGTCACGTTTTTTACTATTTCCGTTGTTTGCGGCAGTAGCCGCCTTGGTGATGGGAGCGATAGTAATGTTTCTTTGGAACGCTACTTTACCCGCCTTGGTTGGGGTGACCACTATTTCTTTCTGGCAAGCGGTGGGTTTACTGCTCCTGTGCCGAATTTTGTTTGGCAATTTTGGCCGTGGGTCAATGGGCGGCAATCCTCGCTGGAAAAATCACAGCGGCCCGCCGTGGCGTGAAAAATGGAACTCCATGACCGATGATGAACGCGCAAAACTGCGCGAAGAATGGCGCAAACGCTGCGGAAAATAAAAGTTGATTTTTTTCAAATTCTTTAAAGTAATTTCTGAGTTCATTCGTCATCCTTCTTGTACAACATTTGTACTTAAAATCTAAAAACCAATTTACAGCTATGTTTACACAAATTTTAAGAGTCGTTGGAGCGGGGCTTTTGGGCGGCTTGTTTCTGTTTATCCTTCCGTTTTTATTGTTGAAGGCATTTTTATTCCTCCTATTTTTCGGGCTTCTGTTCCGACTCTTTGCTGGCCGTCGCCGTCGCTATTGGAAACAACACTACCAGCCTTACTACACCCCTTACGAGGACATCACGGGGCAGTTTCGCAAAGAAGGTTTAAAGGATGAGTTTCAACAGTCAACGATCAAGATTTAAAAACATAATCATCTTATTATCAGCTATGAACCGAAAATCAAAAATGATTTTGGGCGTGACAGTCGCGCTCATTACTGCCGCCAGTTTGCGCATTGTTGCAGGGCATCATCATTGGCGGCATCACCCATCTGCCCAACATCACCCGCGCTGCGAGAGTCGCTGGCATCAGCAAAACCACGACGGACATCAAAAGTCCGACACTCAACCTCAAACAAATCAACAACTTAACAATTAAAAAAACGCTATGTATTATCACGGAAGATGTGGACACGGACACCCTGGAATGGGGTACGGCCACTTTGGAAAACACTTCAGCAGACACTTTGGCAATCGGCCGTTTCGAGTACCTGTCAATGTACAAAAAACCGACAATAGCTACGAACTTTTCGTCATAGCGCCCGACCGCGCCAAAGAAGATTTTAAAATCAATTTGAAAGGCAACGAGCTGACAATTTCGTATCAGTTGAAAGAAACCCCCGAAGCCAACAAAAATTGGATTCGGAGTGAGTTCAAGAAAGCCTCTTTTGAGCGTAGTTTCATCATTGACGAAACCATTGACGCTGACAATATCAAGGCTGAATACAAAAACGGTATTTTGCAAGTAACCCTGCCTATTGTACCTGGGTCAGAAAAACCCGCACAAGAGATTTTTGTTGCCTAAAACAACTTTTGTGGCCTCTGATATGCCCACGAGTTATGTAGATGCTACTATTTTCAGACAAAAAGCCGCTCATTGAGTGGCTTTTTGTCTGAAAATACAACTCAACAACCTTCTAAATTTGCTTTCCAAAAAATTTGGTACGAACT
>JALOLW010000010.1 GCA_025455795.1 Spirosomataceae bacterium | reverse complement strand
CCCCCATGTTGTTGCGGAGTGGCCCCCAGAAGTTGGCATCTGCCGTACTAACGCCGTTGTGGGGGATGTTGAAGTTTTCGGCATTGTTGGCAAACGACGCATCCACAAATTTTATCACCGCATCGGGATTGTAAACTCCCTTTTTGTTGGTGAGGTGGTGGGCATTGCGGGCCAAGAGTGCATTGACAAACTTAATCCAGCGCGAGCGGTCGCCGTTATAGACATTGTCGCCACGGCGCAGCGACGCCGCCGACACGCCACCGTCGGTGCGGGCGAGGTCGGTCAGGGCTTCGTTGCAAAGTCTGACTACTTCCTTATAGACTTCTTCTTGACTGTCAAAGTCAAACACGTAGCGGTTGGCTTCAAAGGCTTGTTTCAAAATCATCTCGCCGTTGGCATCGGTGGTGCTTTGCCAGCCCCAAGCCCTGATGGCCTTGGCCACGCCCACGTAGTCCCATTGCTGCTTGGCGGTGGCATCTTCGATGATGAGGTCCACGTTTTTGCCAATGCCATAATAATGCGAACGCCACATTTCACCGCCTGCGTCGCTACCTGCGGCGTAGCCGTGGCGGTCCCAGACGTTGCCCGATAACGAGGAAAGCCAATATTGGCAATACTGCCCCGTAAAGCGGCCATCAAACACCTCCGCCCGCGACATCTGCTGAATCATGGGCGGTAAAATCGCAAACCCTTGCGATACTTGTGGAAAACTGGGGTCAAAATTGACATCCAGGTATTTTTCGCAACTCGTCAGCCCTATTCCAAGCAGCATGACCAGTGTGATGCGTTGTATATTTTTCATAAAACTAATGTATGTTAAGTAGTACAGCGTATTTAGTTTATAGTATTGAGACAAAAAAACACAAAAGTAAAGCATTGAAGATGAGTGTATTATTTAATCCTCAATACACAATACTATTTTCTCAATACTACTTATCTGTTTATCTGTTATTTGTTATCCGTCTGTTCAACTGATAACCATTCAACGATTAACGGGCTTATAGTGAAAACCTCAACCCTACTGTCACCGTCCGGGGCAAGGCCAACGTACCAAAGTCGAAGCCACGCGCCCCGATACCGAGCGTACCAGCACTTGTTCCGCTTACGTCGGGGTCTGCGCCCGTGTAGTTGGTAAGCAAGAAAAGCTCGTTGCCCGACACAAACACGCTGCCCGAACGGAAGAGTTTTTGTTTGCCCAAAAGCACCTGTGGAAACGTATAGTTGAGGGTGGCGTCGCGCAGACGTACCCAATTGATGTCACGCTCCACAAAACTCGCCTCTGCAAAGCCATTAGAGCCGTAAAAATCCGAGCGGAACTGCGGTGTCACCTGAATGGTATTAGGCGTAGGCGATTCGCTGTTTTCGCGGCCATCGCGCAGTACTCCTTGGAATACGTAAGGGGTACTGCGGTCTAACACCCTGGTAGAAAGACCATTGCGGAACAAGTACATCTCGTTGCCGTTGAATACATCGCCACCTCTGCGAATATCAAGCAGGACCGATAGCGACCAGTTTTTGTAACGGAACGAATTTTGGAAGCCCATCGTAAAGTTGGGGTTGCGGTCGCCAACGGGCAGAAACACAGGGTTTACCACAGGCAAACCCGTAGTGGGGTTAATGAGGATTTCACCACGGTTGTTGCGCAGGTAGTCATAGCCCGCCAAAGCGGTGGTTTTGCCCTCTCCGCGCGTACCTACAAAAACAAGATTAGGGTAAAACGACGCTTGGTTGGGCGCCATGGCACTTGCGCGCATGTTGCCAGACAGCCAAGTATCAGCATTATAATACTCGGTCACGTCACCCGGCAGACTTATCACTTGGTTTTGGAGTTTGGTGAAGTTGAGGTTCATGTCCCACTGCACATCTTTGGTTTTGATGGGTGTGATATTGACCTGGGCTTCGATACCGCTGTTGCGAATCTCGCCACCGTTCAACAACCCAAAAATAAAGCCCGTACCGTAACTCAAACGCTGCGAAGTGATTTGGTCGTAGTTTTTCTTGTTGAAGTAGGTGACGTCCAATCCAAAGCGGTTTTTGAAAAACTTCAACTCAATACCCGTCTCAAAACTCTCACCGCGCTCTGGGCGAAGGTTTTCGTTACCCCCAAAGAAGTCATACAAGAATCCACCGCCAGTGGTAGTCTGTGGTACCAAGCGCGGGCGGGTACGGTACGCGGGTGCGTCGTTGCCCACTTGGGCATAAGCCACCCGAATTTTACCATAAGTGAGGATATTTTGTTGTTTTTCAAAGGATGGCAATTCAGTAAATACAAAACCTGTACTGACCGAAGGATAGAAGAATGAATTGTTTTGGACGGGCAAGGTCGAGGACCAGTCGTTGCGGCCTGTGATGGTCATGTACAACATATCGGCGTAGTTGAGGTTCAAAGACCCCAACACACTCACCAAACGACGCTGTACAAGCGTTTGCTTGCCGCGCTGCGTAGTGGGCAAAGTATTGTTGATGCTATTGAACTCTGGCAAATACAACTGTTCGCCGTAAGAGGCGGCGGTTTCGTAGCGGCGGTCGTCCACGGTACTACCGAGCATCAAGGAAGTCTTGAGTTTGCCAAAAGTTTTTACAGCCGTCGCGCGGAAGTTACCATTGAGGAGTTGGCTGTTTTCGGTAGCGTTTTCCACAAAACCTTTGGGCGTAATACCCGCGTTGGATTCGGGGTGTTGGAAACGATTGTAGCGGGTAGAAAAAATATCCGCGCCCAAAATTCCCGACAGCGTCAGCCATTTGACAGGATTGTAGTCCAACTGAATGTTGCCGATGGTACGATTGGTACGGTTGCTGTTTAGGTTTTTATAAACGTTGAAGAAGGGGTTGTCCAAATCGTTGGCATCTTCGCCAAAGGTACGGAAACGGCGACCATCGGGCGTGAGGTAATTTTGGGCATCCAAGTAAAACGGAAACGCCAACGCACCAATCAAAAAACCTTGTGCGCCACGCAGCGGTGTTTGGTTGTCGGTACCAATGTAGTTGAACGAAGTCGTGGTTTTGAGTTTGGTAGATATTTGGGCTACTCCCGTCAAGCGCACGTTGATTTGCTCCGATTTATTGGTAGGTACCACGCCTTTGTCAGATACGTAAGTGGTCGAGAGGCGATACGTGGCGCGGTCGCTGCCGCCTTCCATGGTGAGGTTGTGCGATTGGCGCACGCCCTGTTGGAAGAAATTGCCCACGTTGTCATAAACTCTGCCTGTACTTTCACCGAGTTCTCTGATGTCTGCCCCAAAATACTGAAAATTATTGGGGTTGAATACCCCATTGAATCCGCGCCCGTACTGCGTTTGGGTTTGGGGAAAACGATACACATCGCGCGTACTCAACGAACCATTGTAGGAGATTCTTCCGCGTCCTGCTTGTCCTTTTTTAGTCGTGATGACAATGGCCCCGTTGGCGGCTTCAATCCCGTACAACGCTGCCGCTTCGGGCCCTTTGAGGATGGTCACCGATTCGATGTCGTTGGGGTTGATGTCTGCCGCGCGGTTTTGGTAGTCCATGTCGCGGTTGGGGCGGTCGGTCACGAGCGCACCCTGTCCAAAGGTACTGTTAGAAATCGGCAAGCCGTCCACCACGTAGAGGGGTTGGTTGTTGTTGCCGATAGACCCCGCACCGCGCAGTTGAATCACCGCCGAGCCGCCCGCCGTACCGCTCGTGGGGGTCATTTGAAGCCCCGCCACGCGGCCTTGCAAGCCCATCATGAAGTTGTCGCGCTGCGAGTCGAGTAGTTCTTGGCCTTTCACTTCCTGCACGGCGTAGCCGAGGGCGCGTTTTTCTTGCTTGATGCCCAAGCCCGTCACCACCACTTCGTTGAGGAGGTTTTCGTCGCTGTCCATTTGGACATTGAGAACGGTAGCGTTGCCCACGCGCACTTCTTGGCGCACAAAGCCGATGTAACTAAAAATCAGGGTGGCGTTGTTGGGAACGCTTACCTTAAAGTCGCCTTCGCTGTCGGTGGTGGTACCGCGCGTCGTGCCTTTGACGACCACACTCACGCCCGGCAGGGGAGTCCCGTCGGCGGAGTTGGTGATTTTGCCCGAGAGGTTGCGGTCTTGGGCTGAGAGCGTCGTACTCACGCTGAAGCACCAAAGCAAAATCACCGCCCGTAGGAAAAAGTGTTTCATAGACAAGTTGGAATTTGGTTAAGAAAGAAATAAATTCAAGTACAAAGTACCTCATAATTGGAGATAAGTGCAACAATAGCTGTTTTTGTTCTTAAAAAACCTAAATTTGGCGTTTCCATTGACCTAAATTACAAATTTTTTTCTGTTATGAGTGTTCATATAGCTCCCCTTCAAGAAAGTCTTTCTGCTTATTTGGAAGGCAAGTCATATTCCAACGTCATCGTTTTGGCCGATAGCAACACCAAAAAACACTGCTACCCGCTCCTCAAACCGCTCCTGCCCAAGCACGAACTGATGGTTGTACCCGCAGGAGAGCAACACAAAAACCTGCAAACCTGCGAGAAAATTTGGGGTGAAATGACCCGCGTTCAACTCGACCGTCACGCGCTTATGCTCAACCTCGGCGGTGGAGTCGTCGGCGACATGGGCGGCTTTTGTGCGGCTACCTACAAGCGCGGCATTGACTTTGTGCAAGTACCCACTACGCTCCTCGCGCAGGTGGACGCGAGCGTGGGTGGCAAGTTGGGCATAGATTTTCAGGGTTTCAAAAACCACCTCGGCGTTTTTACGCTTCCCCAAAGTGTGCTGATAGACGCAACCTTTCTGTCAACTTTGCCGTACCGAGAGTTACGGTCGGGCTTTGCCGAAATCATCAAGCATTGCCTCATCGCCGATGCCGCCAAGTGGCACGAGATTCGTCAGAAAGAGTTTGAAGACCAAGATTGGGGCGATTTAATCGCGCACTCGGTCAAAATCAAGCAAAATGTAGTGGCCGCCGACCCTACCGAAAAAGGACTTCGCAAGATTCTGAATTTCGGTCATACGTTGGGCCACGCAGTTGAGACATTTTTTTTGAACAAAAGTCCTCAACAACGACTTTTACACGGAGAAGCCATAGCGGCAGGAATGGTGATGGAGGCGTACTTGGCCTATCGCAAAAAAACGCTTGATAGGCAAACATTGGAGCAGATTGAGGAGTTTTTATTTTCGATGTACGGCAAGGCCGCATTGGTCACCTCCGACACATCCGCGCTGATTGCTCTGGCGCAACAAGACAAGAAAAATAGGGGAGGAGAACTGCGATTTTCGCTGCTTGATGGTTGTGGGCATTGTGGCTACGACCTCCGAATCACCCCCGCCGAAATTCGCCAAGCAGTGGCATATTATGTGGGCTAACGCCAAAAAGTGCAAATATTATTGGGCTTTCAGTTGGATATGCAAAAAAAACTGTATTTTTATTGAAATTTTGTAACCGTTAAACCTTAACAACTATATGAGACAGTTCTTCTTGTTTTTGATGGGATGCACCGTGATTTGGGCAACTGGCTGTAACAGCAACCGTAAGATTTTTGTAGAACACGATTATAGCTACGAAACCAACTTCAAAACGTACAGTACGTATGCGTTTTTGGAATGTGAGCGCGACACAGGCAACGTTTGTACGGAGGTTTACAACGCTATTCACCGCCAAATGCAGGCTCGTGGGTATCGTCTTACGACCAACAAACCCTCGCTTTTGGTCAATTATGGTATTTTCTACGACAATCTCCGCTACCAGGGCTACATGCAGCCCGTCATCAAAAACTGGGTGGACACCGAAGACGACTCTTTCAAGTACGAGCCTGTCAAATATTCTTTGGACAAAGGCACTATCATCATCTCGCTCATTGATGCCGATTCTGACCAAGTAGTGTGGCGGGGCTACGCAGCGGGGATTTTCAAAAACCCCAACGCTGCCAACAATTATTACCGAAACGTAGTCCGAAGTATTTTTGACCAATATCCGCTCTTTGCCGAAGGATACGAGCCTCGCGGAGGTACGCAAAATAGCGACCGATAAGCAATAACGTTTTGAGTAAAAAAGGGGAGTAAGGCAGCAGTCTTACTCCCCTTTTTTACGTCATTGTGGCCCGTCGGAAAGACAGGATGGAGAAATTGACAAAAGTCATTTTGAACAAGGGGCAAAAGAGTCATATTGATGCCTCCAAAAATCATTTGTTATGCCAACAACAAAAATTTTGTCATGCTGTGGCGTTGTCTTGTGGCTTACGGTAGTTGGATGTCAAAACAACAAACAACAAGAACGTACTTCGGCAAAATCGGTGGATGATGTATCGGTGTTGGCCGCGTTGCCGTCGGCGGTGTCGAGTCCTGAGAATAATCCCACTACGCCCGAAAAAGTAGCTTTAGGGCGGTTGTTGTTTTTCGACCCCATCTTGTCGGGACACAAAGATGTAGCGTGTGCTACTTGTCATCACCCAGAGTTTGGCTACGCCGAAAGTTTAGACCTTTCCATCGGCGTCAATGGCCGTGGCATGGGAAGTCATCGGAGTTTTCGAGAACCCAACGACATCCCGTTGGTCAAGCGCAACGCCCAAACAATTCTCAATACGGCGTTTAATGGGCTTACGCTCAAAGCCTCTCCCAGACCCGAACAGTCCCCAATGTTTTGGGATTTACGGGTTCAAAGCCTCGAAAAACAGGCATTGGAGCCTATTAAGGCGTTTGAAGAGATGCGCGGACACCAGTACGCCGAAGCAGTGGCCGTTGATAGTGTCGTGCGGCGTTTGGCCGCAATCCCCGAATACCAAACCTTGTTCAACAAAGCCTTCAACGACAACACGGCCATCACGGTTTTGCGTCTTTCGCAGGCATTGGCCGCTTTTGAGCGTACTTTAGTAGGAGGAAACACCCGCTTTGACCAGTACATGCGTGGCGACCGCAACGCGCTCTCTGCCAATGAAATAGATGGCCTGAAAGCATTCCTAAAATCGGGTTGTGCCAAGTGCCACAATGGCCCTATGTTGTCTGATTTTCAGGTTCATACGCTTGGTGTACCTGCCAACGAAAAACTATCTTTTGAAGACGAAGGCTTTGAAAAAAAGTACGCTTTTCGAACCCCCACTCTACGAAATTTGCGCTTCACGGCCCCTTATATGCACAGTGGAAAGCTGCAAACGCTCCAGCAAGTTTTAGAATTTTACGAAGACTTGGCGGGCGATAAAATCCGTCATCCGAAGGTCACAAAGGCGCATATTGATGAATTGGTCGCGCCACTGCGCGTAGATTTTAAGGATATTTCGCTTATCATTGAGTTTCTCAATACCCTCAACGACGAACATTTTGACCGTAGTATCCCCGCTCGCGTACCGAGTGGGTTGAGGGTGGGAGGGGAGCTGTAAAAATTGTTTGATAACGAACAACCATTGCTTTAAGTAGTATTGAGAAAATAGTATTGTGTATTGAGAATTAAATAATACACTCATTTCCAATGCTTTACTTTTGTATTTTTTGAGTATTGTGTATTGAGAATTAAATAATACACTCATTTCCAATGCTTTACTTTTGTATTTTTTGTCTCAATACTATAAACTAAATACGCTGTACTACTTAGTATCCAAATGATAGCTGTTATTCAACGAGTTACGTCTGCTTCTGTGACCATAGAAGGGCAAGTCAAAGGGCAAATCAACGCAGGTTTTTTGGTGCTGCTTGGCATCACACACACTGATACCGACGAGGACTTAGAGTGGTTGGCCAAAAAAATAGTGGGCTTGCGGGTGTTTGGCGATGCCGACGGTAAAATGAACTTAGATTTGCAGACTATCAACGGAAACATTCTGCTTATTAGCCAATTTACATTGCACGCCAGTACCAAAAAAGGCAATCGCCCGTCGTTTATCGAAGCTGCACGTCCCGAAGTAGCCATCCCGCTTTATGAGAAGATGATAGACCGCCTCAGCCATGAACTTGGTCACCCCATCCAAACGGGCGAATTTGGCGCGGACATGAAAGTAGCACTCCTCAACGACGGCCCTGTGACGATTGTGATTGATTCAAAAAATAGGATATAACGCCAACAAGTCAAACCGACGGGTTTAGTTGGCTTGATGTTTGGGAGGTCCCAGTAGCGTGGACAAAGGCTTCCACTCTTCTACATTGTCGGCGATGAGTTTGAGGATAGCAACAAACGGTAGGAACAGCACCATACCCGACACACCCCATACAACTCCCCCCACAAACAGACCTATCACCGACGCTAAGGTATTGACTTTGAGTTTCATGCCTACCACCCACGGAAAAATCACGTTGGCTTCCAAGTATTGTACTGCCCCAAAAACACCTACTACCGCCAGCGGATACCAAAGCGAATCGTGGGTCATCCATGCGACCGAAATAGGCAACAACGCCCCAATGGCAATCCCGATGTACGGAATAATGGTAAGAATAGAGGCAATAAATCCAAATAAAATGGCTTGTTTGAGGCCAATTGCGGCCAAACCGACGCTGTTTAGCACCCCCACAATCAAATAAACCAACAACAGACCTTTGATGTAATTGTAAAAAGTTTTGACGGTTTCGGTCGTGACACGATAGACACGGGCTTGGTTGGAAGTACCAAAAAACTCATACAGCCCTTGCATAAGTAGTTGGCGGTAGTTCAAAAAAAGTGCCGTGAAAAGGGGAATAATCACTAAATTGAAAAATAGACTGGCGGTAGCATTGAAAGTGCCGAGCAATATACTTCCCAGCTTTCCCCCCAAGTTGGTCGCTGACTGCCTTAGCCAAGCGATTTGCATATCCATTGTAAGCCCCAATTGAGTCGTTAGCCATTGTTGCAAATCAAGCAGCATTTTATCGCTTTTGTCTGAGAGTCTCGGTAGTTCTTGCCGTAGTTCGGTCACTTGCCACACCATGACGCTCACCAATCCTCCCCCAATCACAAACACCAAAAGCAGACAAACCATAATCGCCCAACTACGCGGTAAGCGGCGTTGTTCGAGCCATTGACACAGAGGATACAGCACAATAGCGGTCAATAACCCAAAAGTCATTGGAATCGTGATAACTCGGGTAAAATACATCAAAGCCGCCACCATGAGGGTGATTTGTAAATAACGGCTCACTTGGGCGGAGGTCGGCATTTTTGAAACTTATTGCTTTCTTTTAACTTTTTTGGTCGAAATATGTTTTGTTAGCAAAGGTACAGAAAAGCCCCCAACAACCATCCATCATCACACTTCATCATGACTTCCTCACACATCACGGGCGCGTTGCAGGCGGTGTCGGTTGTGACCAACACTTGGCCGCACAGTATGCGGTTTTACACCGAAGGGTTAGGGTACAAAATACTTCAACACGGCTATTTGACGGAGCGACAACGCCAGACCTTTGGGCTGCATTTGGGCAAATACGCGCTCTTGGGGCATGAAGAAGGCTCGGTAGTGCGCTTGATAGAAACCCACAACACTTCTGTACAGCCCAATCGCCTCGGTGCGCGTCCGTGGGACAACGGCCTGTGCGTCATCGAAGCTGGTACGCCCGACGTGGAGCGGGCTTACTTCAAAGTGCTGCGAGCGCGGTTTGGGGCCATCGCCCCGCCCACGGAGTTTGACTGCGAAGGTCCCGAACCCCTCGGTTACATTCTGATGCGCAGTACGGCCTTCATTGGGCCGTCGGGTGAACAGCTTTTTGTGACGCAGATTGTGGGACGCAAAGGCGGCGTGTCGCTCTTGAAAGAACAGGCCGTAGAAGGCATCAACGCCCCCGCCAACGCCGTGATTTCGCTCGCTACCCGCGCCCAACAACGGCAGTACGAAGAAGTGCTGGGCTTGGTGCCTGTCAATGACCTGACCCTCAAACAGCCCAGCGCGGCCAGCATCATGGGTGGCCCTACCGACATGGGCTTTGAAATGTGCTTGATGGGACACGGCACGGAGAGAATAGGCATGGAGCAGCACGTCTATGCTCCTCAACACCCTGATTATGAATACGAAACCTATCCTTGCGATTTTTCAAAAACAGGGTTGGCTTCGGCTTGTTGGCAAGGCAAAGACGTAGAGATATTGCGCTTCAAACTTCAACAATACAACTGGAAAATTATCTCAGAAGTTGGTTTGCCGCTTCGCAACGCCCCCGAACCCAAAGCACTGGTATTTCGTGGGCCCGTAGGAGAGATTTTGGAAGTTTTGTATTGAGAACTTTCCTCCTCCGCGGCTCTGTGTTGATTCATCTTACCGCTTTCTGCCAAACCAACCGAATAAAATACGCCGTACAAATCACGATGCCGACTTGCAGCGCGTAGTCCAACCCGTAAATCGGTTGGGCAAAAATATCGGAAGGAGAGTGGTAGTAAGGCCGCTCCAATCGCCACCAAAGCGAAGGATGAACGACGGACACAACGTTGAAAATCAGCAGCCAAGTGACTTCTTGACGGTTGTTGAAATCTATCCAAACAAACACCAACGGAATCAAAAAAATGAAAATGTAATTGCTGTACGCACTTTGCTGTACGAGCATCATTGTGGCATAAAGCACCACAAAAGCCGCCGAAAAAGACGGCCGAAAATCTACATGTTTTGTCCGAAAAGCCACCCACGTACCTGCGCCCGTGGTGAGAAGCAGCCCTATCCAATTCCAAAACTTCGCGCCTGCGTGAAGGGCGTCAAAGGTGAGAGGATTGAGGACTGAAATCAGATTGGGGGCGCGGAGAGTGGCGGCTTCGTTCATGGGTTGGTCGAGCCAAGCCCATTCGGTCAAATGATAAAGCACCCCAAAACACAAAGCACCCATCAATGCCATCGGCCAAAGCCAACGCTGAGGTTTGGGTACGAGCAGTAGCAGCACCGGCCCCATCAAGACAAACACGGCTTTGGTGAGCATAAAACCGACCACAACACCAACGCCCAACCACTCCCAACGGCCTGTTTTTTGCGCCAAAAGATACGCACCTATCACCGTCAGCCAGAGCCAAACGTCTTCTTGTCCGCCAAAAACACAAAGTATCAAAGACCCGGGCATGAGAAGGTAAAGAAGCGATAAAAACGCCCTTCTGCCAACAGACAGAAGGGGGCGGTAAAACCGCAGACTCAACCACAGCGCGCTGCCTTCCATCAAAATCATCAGTAAAACAATGGCTTTTTTGCTCATCCACAGCCACAAAGCCGCCGCATTGAGGTACGGAAACAACGGCGAATACATGCAGTAAAAATCCCGATAGACCATTTTTAGTGCCACCGCGCCCAACGCCTGTCCGTAAAACCCATCAATGTCCGAAAAAGGCGTGTAGTCAAGCAGAAGAAATGTCACGACAAACGGCAGGAGGCGCGTGAGTACCCAAACCCCAACGATTTTTTGCGAAGAACGTCTTGATAGCCAGGTCTCTACCTGTTTTTGGAAAACCAATAAAAGTACAACCAAGCCCGCACAAATCAGCGCGATGATGGTTTTGGCGACGATGACAAACATAAGATTTTCCAAAAATACCAACCAAAACACAGGACATTGAGCCATTGAAGGCTGTATTCCAACAGGTAAAGCGGCGAACCTAAGACCGAAATATCGTCGTAAGTAGGGCTATTGAGATAGGTAAACAGAAATGGCTGAATAACCAGTAAAGCGTTGAACATCAATAAAATAACTATGTCTTTTTTGTTTTTCCAATTCACCAATTCAAATACCAACGGCAAAAGGTACGTAAACGCATAATAGCCCGGTGAGGTGAGTTGAAAAATGGTCATGCCCACGTAAGTAGCCAAAAACGCCAAGGGGAGGCTTCTTTCGAGCGGCCAATGACGCAGTTTGTAACCTATCCAAGTGGCCCAAGAGAGGGTTACAACCAGCCCCGCAAAGGTAAAAGTGGGCAGGTCGGGTGCGTGACCGAGGAGGGCCGTAATCAGCGGACGAACGACGGTGAACAGGTTGGGTGTGAGGAGGTTGTTGGTGATTTGAAGCGGCATCAAAAAGGCCATTTCGACCGTCAGATACAAAATGACCAGCGTTGGGATGCCTACAATCAACATGCCCAAAAGAAACGGCCAGCGTTGTTTCAACAAAAACCACAACGGGAACAACCAAAACCCAAAAGTAGCTTTAATCAGCACCAAGCCACTGGCAAACCTAACGCCCAAACCAAGACCGTCTTTGTGGTTTTTTTGATAGTACAAAAGCATCCAAGCGGCTACGCCCCAAATCCAAATATCTTCTTGCCCACCGAGCAATACCATCACCATTGGTGCCGAAAGAGCCAAGTACAACGACGTGGTTTTGAGGGCGTTGGCAGTTTGGTTTTGATAGACACGGTACGTCAGCCACACAATCACACCTTCTATCAGCACCATCAGCAGCACGATGGCTTTGGACGAATACCACAGCAACAACGGCAATGCTATCAAGTACGAAAACAAAGGCGCGTGGTACGACACAAAATCTTTATAGACCCATTTACCTGTGACGGCCACCGAGGCTTTGCCCCAAAAAAAAGGCACATCGCCGCGCGGTGATTGATTCATCAACACAAAAATCAGAATGAAAGGCAACAGGCGGAAAATCGCCCATGCCAAACCAATGACTTGTGTATCACGATTTTGAAGTTTTGACCAAAACGTATCAGCCTGTGCGCCTATCCACACCATTACCGACGACAGCGCGAGAAGGAGAAGTTTGACGTAAAAAACGGTCAGTGTAGCCATTGAGGGTTATTTTTCGCCCACTATCAAAAACTGCTTGCCCAGCACCCACCACGTAAACGGCATGGCCAAGTACATTTTGACCAAAAACGGATGCACTGGCAATCCACCTCTGAACGAAAGCGGCAAAAAACGCGCGTGAGATTCGTGGATTTTGAAACCCGCGCCGTAGAGGTGTTCCTCGACGCCAAGTTCAGAAAGCACTACGGTATGGTCGGCAAAATCGAAGTATTGGCGATAGCAGTATTTGAAATTAGGCCCAATAATGCCAATCTTTCCGCCCGGTTTGAGGCATTTGTACATTCTTCCCAAGAAAAACGCTACCTCTTCTTGGCTGTGGAGGTGTTCGAGGAAGTTGGAGATAAACACCGCATCGAAATAATTTTCGGGTAAATCTACCTGCAACACGTCACCGATGATAAGTTTGACGTTGGGGTCGGCGTAATTGCGAATGGCGTCCACAATATCCACTGTCCATTTTTCGGGAGCAGGGGCCGCATTGATAAACTCACACATCCCACCTGCCGAATCCAACAGACGTTGCGGTTTGCCTAATTTTTGGTGGAAAAACTCAGCGATGATTTTCCAAATAACTTTCTTTTTTTCGTGCGCAACTTGCTTGAAACGATACTCGTAAATTCTTTCGTAATTCATTCAATGGGTGTTTATCAATTTGGAGGTGCAAAGAAACTACGCTTTTCAAGAAATTGCAAATGGTAAGATTGGCGCACTGCTTTCTTTATTGGTTGGTAAACCCTTTTTCTCATTTTTTAAAACCCAATCATTATCATGGACATGAGTAAAAAAATCCACTTAACCGAAGCCGAAATTCCTACGCATTGGTACAACATCATGGCTGATATGCCCAACAAGCCGCTGCCGCCGCTGCACCCAGGTACCAAAGAACCCATCGGACCAGAGATGTTGATGCCACTATTTCCGATGGAACTGATTAAGCAAGAAGTATCGAGCGATAAGTACGTCGAAATCCCCGACGAAGTACGCGATATTTACAAGATTTGGCGACCTACGCCGATGTTTCGGGCGTATCAGCTCGAAAAAGCCCTTGACACCCCCGCCAAGATTTATTACAAATACGAAGGCGTAAGCCCCGCAGGCTCGCACAAGCCCAATACCGCCGTGCCGCAGGCGTATTACAACAAAATGGAAGGCGTAAAGCGCATCACGACCGAGACAGGCGCGGGGCAGTGGGGGAGTGCGCTGAGTTTTGCGTGTCAGATGTTTGGCATTGAGTGTGAGGTATTTATGGTCAAAGTAAGCTACGAAGGAAAGCCCTATCGCAAAATCATGATGAATACGTGGGGCGCGCAAGTTTTTTCGTCGCCTACCAACCTCACCGAAGCGGGACGCAAGATTTTGTCCCAAGACCCCAACTCTCCCGGCAGTTTGGGCATTGCGATTTCGGAAGCCGTAGAGCGCGCCCTCATGGACGACTCCACCAAGTATGCCCTCGGCTCGGTGCTCAACCACGTGCTAATGCACCAGACCATCATCGGCGAAGAATCCATCAAGCAATTGGAAAAAGCGGGCGATTTTCCCGACGTGGTCGTGGCACCGTTTGGCGGCGGCTCCAACTTCGCGGGGATTTCGTTTCCATTTTTGCGCTACAAACTCGAAGGCAAGCGCGACATACGCTGCGTGGCGGTCGAACCCGCCTCTTGTCCTAAACTCACCCGTGGCGTATTCCGCTATGACTTGGGCGATACCGTGGGCATGACCCCCCTCATTCCGATGTACACTTTGGGCCACAACTTCGTGCCTGCACCCATCCACGCGGGGGGGCTGCGCTACCACGGCGCGGGGGCGATTGTGAGTCAGTTGCTCAAAGATAACATCATCGAAGCCGCCGCTATCAAGCAGTTGGAGTGCTTTGAAGCAGGGCTGACTTTTGCCAAAACCGAGGGCATCATCCCCGCCCCCGAAGCCACGCACGCCATCGCACAGGTGATACGCGAAGCCCAACAAGCCAAAGAAGAAGGCAAATCCAAAACGATTTTGTTCAATCTTTGCGGTCACGGCCACTTCGACATGGCATCTTATGAGCAGTTTATGTCGGGCAAATTGGTCGAGCATGAAGTGACCCAAGAAGAAATCATCGCATCTTTGGCCGAATTGGACACCCCAGAGATTGGGTGATAGCCGAGAAATGTTGGTAAAAACCAATAAGCACTAAAATCAAAAAACGTCAGCAAACTGCTGACGTTTTTTGGTTATTGATAAAGCAAAATATAACTTTTTACGCGCCTTGACCCGCCGAAAACATCATTTCACCGTTCATTGTTACCAAGTTTTCGGTTTTGATGATGTCAAATCCTGCGGCGTTGATTTGGGTCAAAAGCTCAATCACATCGCTATAGGCCGACGATTTGAGTTCTTCTGACTTGAAGCGACAACGCCAGTGGTCGGTGCAGAAAGTTTCGGGAAGACCATTGGGCCACACTTTTACGCCACGGTTGGTAATCATTGTCAGGTCCATGTTGCCCGCTTTGAAATCTTTGAGGGCTTCGCCGAGGATGTTGGCGTCGCGGTTGTTCCAGTGCAAAAACACATCTACCCCAATCAATTCTTTTTTGGCAGGTGGGACAGGCGTTACTTTAATGTCAAAAGTGGCACCAGTGGCAGTGGAATAATCTACCGATTTGAGGGCTTGGGGTTTCAAGCCCAAACGAGCGATGACCGCGTCGGCAAACTCGCGCGTGCCTACTTTTTCTTTGCTGGTATCTTCTTTGAAAATATCGTAGGTATGCACACCGTCTTCGAGGGTACGAAGCCAAGCGTTGTGTACTTTTTCGGCAATATCAGCCTGCCCAATGTGCACCAACATCTGTACTGCCCCCAGCAACAAGCCTGAAGGATTGGCCAAGTTTTGACCCGCGCGGCGCGGCGCAGACCCGTGAATCGCCTCAAACATGGCACAGCTTTCGCCGATATTGGCCGAACCCGCCAAGCCCACCGAACCAGTGATTTGGGCGGCTACGTCCGATAAAATATCCCCGTACAAGTTGGGCATCACGATTACATCAAATGCTTCGGGTGTATCGGCCAACTTGGCCGCACCAATATCTACAATCCAATGTTCTTGCTCAATATCAGGATATTCGGCACCTACTTGGTCAAACATCTTGTGAAACAACCCATCGGTCATTTTCATAATGTTGTCTTTGGTAAAGCAAGTCACTTTCTTGCGTCCGTAAGCGCGTGCGTATTCAAAAGCATAGCGGACGATTTTTTCGGTACCAGGGCGTGAGATTACTTTCAAACACTGTACGACTTCGTCGGTTTGTTGGTGTTCGATACCTGCGTACAAATCTTCTTCGTTTTCGCGTACAATCACCACGTCCATGATAGGATGCTTGGTCTTGACGTAGGGATGGTAAGAAATACAAGGGCGAATATTGGCGTACAGACCCAGCATTTTGCGGGTAGTTACGTTCAAACTCTTAAAACCGCCGCCTTGAGGGGTAGTGATGGGGGCTTTCAAAAATACTTTGGTACGACGAAGCGACTCCCAAGCCTCTGGCGCAATACCCGCACTGTTGCCGTTGAGATAAACTTTTTCGCCGATTTCGATAACTTCAGGCGCAATGGCCGCACCCGCAGCCGTGATGATTCGGAGGGTAGCATCCATGATTTCGGGACCAATCCCGTCGCCGTGGGCTACAGTAATAGGAACAAGAGGACGGTCGGAAGCTACTTGGACTTCTTCCAAAGTCAATTCATTAGTTTGCATGAATAGTATGTTTAGTTAAATTTTTGGCGTATTTTTCAAAGCTTTTGGCTTTACCAACAATCTCTCTCACTTGAGTGATGAGATGTTCACCTTCATTAGTAAGTTTGACGGGAGACGAGGTTCGGTCAAAAAACTGGACGTTGAGGTATTCTTCTAAACTTTTGATTTGAAGACTTAAAGTAGATTGAGTGACACAGCATTTGTCAGCAGCTCTGGTGAAACTTTTGAGTTCTGCCACGGCAAGTACGTATTCTAATTGTCGTAAAAGCATGGTGGAGTTGGGTTTGTTTAACTCGTAACACGATTTACGGCCAAATTGTTAAACAAAACACCATTGATATTATCAATAATTATTTTGCCGCAAAATTAGATTGAGGCAAAATTGTTTGCAAAAGTCTGATTATCAGCGAATCAATAATTGCCCCGAAAAAACAACGAAAAATGTGTTTGACTTTTAGAAAAAAGCCCTTACCTTTGCAGTCCAAAATAAAAAAAGTACTCGGTTTCGTAGCTCAATTGGATAGAGCATCTGAGTCGAACGCGACTCCGATACGGAATCAGAAAGTTTGATTTTTATTGCAGTTTATGGTTGCGTAGCTCAATTGGATAGAGCATCTGAGTCGAACGCGACTCCGATACGGAATCAGAAGGTTTGATTTTTATTACAGTTTATGGTTGCGTAGCTCAATTGGATAGAGCATCTGACTACGGATCAGAAGGTTTGGGGTTCGAATCCCTACGCGACCACTTTTTTAGATTCGTGGTAAAACGCCTGATACTTATTGTATTAGGCGTTTTTTTGTGTTGTCAGGCCACAAAAAAAGAAAAGGCAGCAGGAAGGCTTTTTGATTTTGTCGTTGATAAAACCACCGAAACGTTTGTGATTGATTCGTCCATAGCATCAAAAGTGTTCAAAAAAGACGAAACCATAAGGGATATGAGGGTACGCATTTTTTGAGCAAAATGGTGTGATAACAAAGTTCGTTGTGTTAGAAATTGACACAATAAGTGAAACTTATGAACTTGGTTTTCTGACAAACTAAATCTAACTTGCCGTGGTTATCAGACGTAAACACACTTTTACAATGCCAACAACTGCTAAAAATTTAACTCAAAGTTCAAGGGCGTCGGGAAAATTAGCCAAAGACAAAAATCCCGCATCCAAGCCCATCGGTGTAGCCAAACCACGTTTGGGCTTTGCTCGCAACTGGGCGTGGATAGCCGAAAACGCCTTTGATGAAGATTTGCGTCCATGAAACAGGTTTTGTTAGACACTCATATCTTTCTTTGGGCAGCTATAAACCCCGAGAAACTATCAAAGAAAGTTCAGAGAATCCTTGAATCTGATAGAATAATACGATATGTGTCTATTGCCTCGGTTTGGGAAACAGCCTACTTGATAGAAACGAAGAAAGTACGCTTTGATAAGCCGCTTGGTGTTTTTTGGGAAGAATCTTTGATTGAGTTGCAAGCGCAGATTTTGAATATTACACCGCAGCACGTTCAAAGATTTTATGAAATACAGCCTCTCAAAGGCCATAATGACCAGTTTGACCGAATGATTATTGCTCAGGCTGCGAGTACAGGAATCCCCCTAATCTCCGATGATGGTAAATTTGGTTCATACCCGATGATACAACTCATCGAAAACTAAGGTATCAAATGAATTGTGATTTCAAGAAAGAGAGGGGTGAGCGTATCGCCCAGTTTGTCAATGACCCCGACAGCTTGGTGGAGTTTTTGCGGCCAATTTTTATAGAGAGCGACAAAACATATTAGAAATCCCATTTGTGTCCAATAAGTCATGTCGCACTCTATATATGTTGACGAGTATTATTTGAAAAGTTTTACTGGGTTGGCTTCTACGTATTTACGGAAATCGGCCCATTGTGTACTGAAAAAGTTTTCGATTTTGTCGGTGGCTTCTTTGGTCATCGTTTCGAGATTTTCTACAAGGCGCGTTTCGGCGGTTGTAATCTCGGGTTTAGAACGCGCATAAATCAGCGATTCCATCAGCTTGGTTTGGGCTGTGACGCGGCTACTGCGCGAAATACCCTGCTTTTCGCTTGGACGCGCGATGATGATGTCGCGCTTGGCTTTGAGGGTATCTTGCATGGCTTTGACGCGTTTCTCCATGTCTTTCATTTCCTTGCTGTCTTGGTCTTTGAGTTGTACCAACAGCTTGTCAGTCACTTCTTTGGCATCATCAAGTTTGTCCACGGCATCGGTGAGTTTTTGGGTACTTTGGTTGATGCGGTCGGTGAGTTGGCGTTTGGCCAAAGTCGCTTCTTTGTTGTACGGGATGCGCGGGTCGGGTAGGAGGGAAAGGCTGGTAGAATCTTTGGCATCGGCGTATTTTAGCACGATTTTGTATTTGCCAGGAATGGCCTGTGCGCCAGCACGACGCATCATAAACGACATCATGTCATTGGCAGGCCCCTCGCTTGTACGAGCGCGGGGGCGCGGTGAGCCGGGCATACGCATGGTACTTTCCTCGTCTAAATTCCACAACAATCGGTGGATGCCTGTTGAGTCGGGTAAGTGGCGGAGTTTACGAATGAGTTTGTTGTTTTCGTCAAAAATCGTCACAAAAACGCTGTCTCGGCCTGCCTTCGCGCCTTCTGTTGCTTTGGCAGTTGTCGTTGCGAGAGCGGTTTTGGCCGCGCTTTTGGTGGAATCGGCTTTGGCGGGTACTTTCACAAAGAAACTCAACCGTGCCGCACGGCTGCGATTGTCGGCTTCGTAGAGGCCCTCTCCCCCCGACCAGTAGCCAATCGGCTCTTTCATTTGTGCCATGTAGGCATCAGGTACATCGAAAGCGACGATGCGTTGTTCCAAAGATTTGAGCCCATTTTTGGCGATTTTTCGCAAAGGTCGAATGTCATCAAGCACCCAAAGCGCACGCCCAAAAGTACCGATTACTAAGTCGGCTTCGCGCTCCTGAATCGCCAAGTCCATCGTACTTACCGACGGGAAACCCGCCTTCCATTGGGTCCACGTTTTGGCATCGTCTATGCTGACCCAAAGCCCGTGTTCGGTGCCTGCAAAAAGCAAGTTGGGTACTTCGGTATCTTGCTGGATACAAAGGGCATAGCCGCGCACTTTGGTGTCGTCTATGATGCGCTCCCAAGTCACGCCGAAGTCGCGGGTGCGATAGATGTACGCGCCCATGTCGCCCATGCGGTAGTTGTTCATCACGACGAGTGCTTCGCCCGCGTTGTACTTAGAAGCCTTGATTTGGGGAATCCACGCTTCTTTTGGAATCCCGATTTTGGGCGAGAGATTGCTCCAAGTTTTGCCACCGTCGCGGGTGAGTTGGACGTTGCCGTCGTCCGTACCTACCCATACCACATTTTTGTCTTTGGGACTTGGGGCAATGGTCAAGATAGTATTGTGGTTTTCGGCGTTGGTAATATCGAGCGTAAGGCCGCCCGTTTCGTCGCTTAGTTTTTGGGTTTCTTTGTTGTTGAGTGTCAAATCGGGCGAGAGGATTTCCCAAGTCAAGCCACGGTTGGAAGATTTGTGCAAAAACTGCGAACCATAGTAAATCGTGGCTTGGTCGTGCGGGTCTTGGGCCAGCGCGGCGTTCCAGTTGAAGCGCAGTTTGACCGCCAAATCGGGGTGCGTAGGTTTGGACATAACGCTCTGCCCCGTGAGCCGGTCGTAGCGGTTGAGGTTGCCCCCCTGCGACATGGCGTAGCCGTAGCGGTTGTCGGCGGGGTCGGGGCTGACATCAAAGCCATCGCCACCGTTCACGCTTTGCCATTCGTAGTTACGAATCCCGCCCGATGTCCACGAATAAGCAGGACCGACCCACGAGCCGTTGTCTTGGAGGCCGCCATAGACGTTGTAAGGCGTGGCATCGTCCACGTTGATGTGATAAAACTGCCCCAACGGCAGGCTTTCGCAAAACAGCCATTTTTTGCCGCCGTCGCGGGAGATGTACAGCCCGCCGTCGTTGCCGTCAATGATGTGCAGCGGATTGTTGGGGTTGATCCAAAAAGCGTGGTGGTCGGCGTGGACAGTGGTAGTAGGGGCGGCAGTTTTGTACGATTTACCCCCGTCTTCGCTCACGTTTACGCTTGTGAGGAGGTGAAAAATGCGGTTTTCGTTTTTGGGGTCCACGTAGATTTCGTTGAAATAAAACGGGCGGTTGGTCACGATAGACGGGTCTTCGGTCACTTTAGTCCAAGTGCTGCCGCCGTCGTCAGAGCGATAAAACCCGTTTTTGGTGGCTTCTACCATGGCATAGATTTTGTTGGGATTGGAGCGGGCAAAAGCGATACCACAGTGGCCTATTTCGCCGTCGGGGAGGCCGTCGGCTTTGCCAAGTTTTTTCCAAGTTTTGCCGCCGTCGTTGGTCAAATACAAACCCGAACCGCTGCCGCCCGATTTGAAGTTCCAAGGCGTGCGGCGGTGTTCCCACATATTGACAATGAGCTTGTTAGGGTTACTTGGGTCCATTACCATGTCGCCCACGCCCGATTTTTCGTTGGTGTAAAGAACTTTCTCCCAGGTTTGTCCACCGTCGGTGGTTTTGAAAACACCCCTTTCTGGATGGTCGGCGAATGGGTTGCCAATAACCCCCGCGTACAAGACGTTGGGATTGAGCGGGTCAATGCAGATACGGTGGATGCCTTTGGTTTTTTCGAGGCCCATGAGTTTCCAAGATTTGCCGCCGTCAAGGCTGCGATAAATCCCCGCGCCCATGTTGAGGGAGTTGCGCGGATTGCCCTCGCCCGTGCCGACCCAAATCACCGAAGGGTTGGACTGTTGAATCGCCAACGAGCCGATGTTGAGGGTGGGTTGGTCGTCGAAGATAGGAGTCCAAGTAGTGCCACCGTTTTCGGTTTTCCAAACGCCTCCCGACGCTGTACCCGCATAGATGATTTCGGGATTGGTCACCACCGCGTCAATGGCGGTCACTCGGCCACTCATCACGGCGGGGCCGATGCTGCGGGTTTTCATGTTTTTGAGTAGGGAGGTGGGGAGTTGTTGCGCCGAAGCCTGCAAAAAAGCGGCCCAAAGCACCACAAAGTGCATTTTTTTGAAAAGATGAAGCATGAAGATATAGTTTGAGATGGTTAAGAAAATAGAAGTAATTTTTTGACAAATAAACGATTGGAAATCTATTGATAAAAGAACAACGGTGCAGAATTTACTACCTGCTGAATGTTTCTACTCTGACATTCTGACAGGTCGAAGGACGTTGGAATGGTTTTTGAAAAGTGCTGATGGCTCGCTTTTGTAGCACAAATGTCCGAGCCGTGCGTCTGCAACGCACCAAAAACATTGTTCAATTTCATCAAAAACCAAACGATTTAGTCAAATATGGAAGCAACCGCGACACAATTTGAGAAAGGACAACTTTCGATTCACACCGACAACATTTTTCCCATCATTAAAAAATTCTTGTACTCCGACCACGAGATTTTTTTGCGTGAGTTGGTGTCCAATGCCGTTGATGCTACCCAAAAACTCAAAAAATTGGCAGATTTTGGCGAATTTGGGGGCGAGTTGGGAGAATTGAAAGTGACGGTAAAATTGGACGAAACGGCCAAAACCATCACCATCAGCGACCGTGGTATCGGAATGACCGCCGATGAAATCAAAAAGTACATCAACCAAATTGCGTTTTCGGGCGCGGCGGAGTTTGTCGAAAAATACAAAGAAAAAGAAGACACTCGCGCCAACATCATCGGCAACTTTGGCCTTGGTTTTTACTCGGCGTTTATGGTAGCCAAGCAAGTGGAAATCATCACCAAATCGTACCAGCCAGAGACCGAAGCGGCCCGCTGGACTTGCGACGGTAGCACGGAGTTTAGCATCGAAACTGCCGACAAAACCGACCGTGGCACTGACATCATCCTCCACATTGCCGACGACTCGGAGGAGTTTTTGAGCAAACATCGCCTTTCTGAAATCTTAGAGAAATACGGCAAATTTCTGCCCATTGAGATTGAATTTGACGAAAAAATCATCAACAATCCAACCCCAATTTGGACCAAACAACCGTCTGAGTTGAAAGACGAAGACTATTTGGCGTTTTACAAAGAACTCCACCCGTACAGCGAAGACCCGCTCTTCTGGATTCACCTCAACGTGGACTATCCTTTCAACTTGACGGGTGTGTTGTACTTTCCCAAACTCAAAAACGATTTTTCGGTCAAGAAAGAGAAAATCCAATTGTACAGCCGTCAGGTGTTTATTACCGACGAAGTGAAAGACGTCGTGCCTGATTTCTTGACGCTTCTTCACGGTGTGATAGACTCGCCCGATATTCCGCTCAACGTGTCGCGCAGCTACCTTCAAGCCGATGGCAACGTCAAGAAAATCAGCGGGTATATCACGCGCAAAGTAGCCGATAAACTCTCGGAGATATTCCGCAACAACCGCGAAGATTTTGAGAAAAAATTTGACGACATCGGCCTCTTTGTAAAATACGGCATCATCTCCGACGAGAAATTTGGCGAGAAAGCCAAGGAGTTTTGCCTCCTCAAAAACACCGAAGGCAAGCACTTTACGTTTGACGAATACACCGAGAAAGTCAAAGAAAATCAGACCAATAAAGAGGGTAATGTGGTGTGGCTCTATACCACCGATGTCCAGAAGCAAGACAGCTACTTGCAGTCGGCGCGGAAGCGGGGCTACGATGTACTGGTACTTGATACCGTCATTGACCCGCATTTTATCAATGGTATTGAGTACAAACTCGAAAAAACCAACATCAAGCGCGTGGACGCCGATACGTTGGACAAGTTGGTAGAGAAAGAAATCAAACTCGAAAGCGTGCTGTCGAAAGACGACGAAGAAAAACTCAAAAAGCAGTTTGAAGAGACGCTCGGTGGAGCACCCAAGCTGACCATCAGCGTGGAGCCGATGCCTACCGACGAGCTGCCCGTGGTGATTACGTTGCCCGAGTTTTTCCGCCGTATGAACGACATGGCCGCCACTTCGGGCCAAAAGTCCATGTTTGGCGATATGCCACAGATGCTCAACGTGACCATCAACGCCAACCACGCCGTAACGCAGAAAATCTTGAACGCGAGCGAAGAAGAACAACCACAACTGATTCGACACGCCTACAACCTGGCGTTGCTGTCGCAAGGAATGTTGTCGGGCAGCGACCTGACGGCCTTTGTGCAGCAAGCCGTGGCACGGTTGTAAAAAACCAAAAAAACGCCGCTCCCACGGGGCGGCGTTTTTTGTGGGTATATGGCAGTAATTCGTCATTTCCACCAAAAGAGTTGGTGGTGCTACCAACAACATCGCAATGTTTTGTGACCAAACGGTTATCACAAAGTCCAAGTTTTAACGTGCAAATGTTGATGATTCCCAAACCTGCCCACATATTAAGTTTTGCTTTTGTCTCAGTCCTATTCATTATGTGCAGTTTGGCGGAGAAAAAAGTACAAACACCCACTTCTTGGCAGACCGAACGCTGTGATACTACTGCACGTTTGGTCGAACTCACGATCCAAGATTTGCTCGTTCCTTTTCTGCAAGCCGATTCACTCAAAGACTCGCTCAAAACCACACCACGGGTGTACTGGGGCATTGTCGAAGGCCAACAACTGCAGCGTTGGGGGGTATTGACGGCCTTTTCGCCCAAACATCGCCCTCAAAACCTCATTTTGCCCGAAGCAGATACCCTTACGTGGCTCGACCGCGCCTATCTTTGGACCCTCGCCGACCGCCCCGATTATCCCTACGACCGCTACGAACCACTCCTGCGCGACGCCCGCCGCGATTTTTTGACGCGCCGCGACAGCATGGTGCAGCAGTACCGCCGACAGTACCCGCAGTATCGCCTCAAAGTCCAGTCAGATTTGCGCGGGGCGGGCTATCAGCGTCGAAACCTCAGCATGGGCAAAAGCGTGTCGCCCTTGTCGCAGCACAATTTTGGTTTTGCCAACGACATCGGGATTTGGTACAAAGGCGGGCAGTTGCAAAACATTCGGTTTTACAAAACTTTTTTGGGAGACATCGGCGGGCAGCAGGGGCTGACGTGGGGCGGTACTTTTTTGGGGTTTATAGACCCCAACCACGTTCAATACTTCAAAAATTCTGCCGAAATGCTCCAAAAATTTCCCGAATTACGGATGGAATTTGAACCCTACCAAAAATACTTCAAAAACCGAGTAGCGCGCATGACCGCCGTGGGCAAGGCCGCCAAAGTGGAAGATACCAAGGCCCTACTCGACGCGATGGCAGCTATCCACGCGAGTCGGGCTTGCGTGTGCGATAGCTTGGCAGAACGCCCCCAACCGCGTTATTTTTCTGCTTTTTTTGCCAAACTCACGGCCTATCAGCCCCAAAAAGATATAGTCGTTTTCGGTGATTTAGGTACTCAAACGGCTACGTTGATTCATCCTTCTGGCTTCCAAAAGACCTTTCGATTGGGGCGTTGGGAGTAGATTCTTTTATCAAATATACAGCAAAACGACCATGTTTGAACTTTCTTTACACGCGATAGAACAAGCAAAAGCGAGAGGAATACCCGAAAAAACTATTTTTGAGGTGCTTGAAAACCCCGATAAAATTGAATTGGAGGCGAATGGGCAGATGATATATCAAAAAATCATTGCATCTCCGGAGGGTAAAAATTATTTGATACGCGTTTTTGTTAATTCAGACAAAACTCCGAACTTGGTCAAAACAGTTTACAGGACGTCCAAACTCACCAAATACGAATGAAACTAAAATACGACAAAGAAACAGATATTCTTTACATAGTTTTGAGAGATCTGCCCATAGAAGAATCTGACGAAGACAAAAAAGGCGTCATTCTGGATTATGCTATCAGTGGTGAGTTGGTAGGTATCGAGATACTTAATGCCTCTCAAGTGACCGATAAACCTTCCAAAATAGAGTACGAATTTGCTTGATAGTCAGTAGCTTTCAAATACCAGTGGATACCAATTCAATGTTCCCAAACCCCGATTTTATTCTTCAAGTACGTGGATTGTCCAAATCGTTTTCGGGGGTCAAAGCCCTCGAAAATGTGCAGCTTGACGTGCGGCGCGGTGAAGTACACGCTTTGATGGGCGAAAACGGGGCGGGCAAGTCCACCTTCATGAAAATTCTGATGGGGCTGTTGGCCCCCGATGCGGGTGAAGTCTGGTTTGAGGGCGAACGCCTCACGCATACGAGCGTTCACGCGCATTTGGCCAAAGGGATTGCCATGATTCACCAAGAGATTTTGGCCGTACCCGCCTTGACTATCGCCCAAAATATTTTTTTGGGACGGGAAACCATACATGGTTTTTGGCGATGGCTCAACGATACCGACATCAACCAAAAAGCGGCGCAATTGCTCCGCCAAGTGGGGCTTTCACGCAGCCCGCAAACGCCCATGAAAGACCTCAGCGTGGCCGAAATGCAGATGGTGGAAATCGCCAAAGCTATCTCGCAGCAAGCCAAAGTCATCATCATGGACGAACCTACCTCAGCCATCACCGACAAGGAAGTGACGACGCTGTTTGGTATCATCCGTGAATTGAAAAATCAAGGCGTGGCGATACTGTACATTTCGCACAAAATGGATGAAATTGAGCAAATCGCCGACCGCGTGACGGTCTTGCGCGATGGGCATTATGTAGCGACCGAAGATGCCCAATCGCTTACCACCAACGCCCTGATAGCCATGATGGTAGGCCGCGAAATCGCTACGCTTTACCCGCCGTCGGAAAGAACAAAAGGCGAGGTAGTGCTATCGGTCGAAAATTTATCGAAAGCGGGAAAGTTTGAAAATGTCAATTTTGAAGTCCACGCGGGTGAAGTACTGGGCATGGCGGGACTGATGGGCGCGGGTCGTACCGAAGTAGCCCGCGCGCTTTATGGCCTCGACCCCGCCGACAGCGGCCAAATCGCGCTTTATGGGCAGGTGACAACGATTCGTTCACCCAAAGAGGCCATTCGGCAGGGCATTGGCTACGTGAGTGAAGACCGCAAAGGTTGGGGATTTGTCCCGATGCTGTCGGTCAAAGAAAATTTGAGTCTTTCGAGCTTACGTCAATTCGCCCGCAACGGTTGGATTAATACCCAAACTGAGACCGAAAACACTGAGAAGATGGCCCATCAACTTCGCATCAAAGCGGCCAATATGCACCAAAAAGTCACTTTTTTGAGTGGAGGTAATCAGCAAAAAGTGGTATTGGGCAAAGTGCTGCTGGCGTTGCCCCAGGTCGTCATTTTGGACGAACCTACGCGCGGCGTGGACGTGGGGGCTAAATTTGAAATTTATACGTTGATTCGACAACTGACCCAGCGCGGCCTTGCCGTCATTGTGATTTCGTCAGAACTCCCCGAAATCTTAGGACTCTGCGACCGTATCGTGGTGCTGTCTAAAGGAAAACAGACCGCGTTGCTCGCCCAACACGAAGCGACCCAAGAAAAAATTATGCACTATGCAGTTCATTAAGTCATTGAAACAGTACGGAATCGTGGGGGCATTTCTGTTGATTTGCCTGTTATTGTCGCTGCTTACACCGCAGTTTTTCACCCTCTCCAACTGGACCATTATCATCACCCAAGTCTCCATCAATGCGTTGCTGGCTTTTGGGGTCACGTTTGTCATCATTACGGGCGGCATAGATTTGTCGTTGGGTTCGATGGTGGCCGTGGCAGGGGTAGCCTCGGCAATGGTCGCCCATCCTGATACCTATCCTGTCGTGGTGCCGATTGGGGTGGGTTTGTTGTGTGGGTTGCTTATCGGTGGGTTCAATGGGTTGGTCATCACCCGCTCCAACATCGCGCCTTTTATCGTGACCCTCGGCACCATGACCATTGGGCGGGGATTGGCGTTGATTTTGAGCAAAGGCCGTCCTGTTTCCAACCTCTCCGACGCCTTCAATTTTATCGGTGGTGGGGCAGTAGGCGGTGTGCCGTTTCCCATTGTTATATTGATAGTAGTATTTATCGTTTGTCATCTTATTCTCAAAAAAACGGTTTTGGGGCGTTATATTTATGCCATTGGTGGCAACGAAAACGCGGCTAAGGCGGCGGGTATTGAGGTCAATAAAGTCAAGATGACCGTCTATATGATGTGCGGATTGTTGGCGGGATTGGCGGGGATTTTGCTCACATCGCGCATCACCACGGGGCAGCCCAACGCGGGCGCAGGTTTTGAGTTGTACGCCATTGCGGCGGCCATTATCGGTGGCACAAGTACTTCTGGCGGTACGGGTACCATGACGGGTACGCTCATCGGGGCGTTGATGATTGGGGTGATTAGCAACGGCCTCGACCTGCTCAATGTCAGTTCTTACTACCAACAAATCGTCATGGGAAGTATCATCATCGGGGCAGTAGTACTCGATAGCTGGCAACAGCGGGGGAGTAGGCGTTGAGAGTTTGTAAGTTTACAGTTTTTAGGTTTACGGTTATCAATCAAAACCATATTTTCTATGAAATCCTTTTATGTAGTTGTTCTTGCGCTTGTCTTATTGAGTTGTGGCAAAAGCACTGATTCACAGCAAAATGGCGACAAAAAAGTCGTCATCGGGGCGACGATGTTGAGCATGCAAAACGAGTTTATTGTCAATATTAGCGACGAGTTGGAAAAGAAAGCGCAAGCACTGGGCGTGGAGTTGGTGATAGTAGATGCCGAACACTCGCCTTTGAAGCAAATCCAACAAGTAGAGAGTTTTATTGCCCAAAAAGTGGATGCCATTATCCTCAACCCCTGCGAAGTAGAGGCCAGTTCGCCCGCTGTGACGAAAGCCTTGGCGGCCAATATCCCGATTATCAACGTCAATTCGGCCACGAGTGCCGCGCCTACGGCCTTTGTGGGGTCCGACGACGTGGAGTCGGCACGGATAGCGATGCGGCATATCGCCCAAAAACTCGGAGGGAAAGGCAATATCTTGATGATGCACGGCTTTATGGGACAAGCGGCGCAGATTCAGCGCGAGCAAGGCGCGCGCGAAATTTTGAAGGAATTTCCTGAAATGAAGCTACTGGCGCACCAAACCGCCGAGTGGGACCGCGCCAAGGGAATGTCGCTGATGGAAAACTGGATTCAG
>JALOLW010000264.1 GCA_025455795.1 Spirosomataceae bacterium | reverse complement strand
CTGAAAAACGGCAAAGCCATTTAAACTCAGTTGTTATAGGCCATCGATCGCCACTATATAGCAGAAAAAGTCACCAACGGGAGCAGAGGGGATAGTGAGTAAAGGGTCATGTAGAACCTGCTGGGCTAAAATTACCCTATAACACGATCGCTTGAGCTTTGCAGCTTAGAGTGCTGAGCTTGATTTACTTTGATTCATCACTAAAGACAGAGCTCGACTTGGTCGTTATTCTGTCAATCTCACTGCTTTGCTTTTTTCGTATTCACACTTATCTCCACAAATTATTTGTTGTACTATTGTCAAGTGTGAGAGGTCTTCAAACGAGTACCAGTTAATATGGTAAAGTCTGTGTAGCTATGGGTTCAGTGTGTACCCGTCAGTGCTGATTTGAATGTAAGATGAAGCCCAAGACTTCAGCCATATTTCTATCAGGATACATAGTTTTGTACGTCTACCACCACTGGCATTGAAGTGTTCTAGCATTCAGTTGATTTGCCAAACAGCGTTCAGTTTTTAAAAAGGACTAACTTCGCGTACTCAGCATTGTAACGCCATCGGCCATAGCCCTCTCGTATTTTAAGGGCCTATATATAAACGTGTGCTTTCATAGACACTACCCCGCAATCAATGCTTTTTCGAGCGTTCCTTTTAAAGTGGCATTCTCGGGCGGCGCTAAGTTCTTTTTTGTGTTTGTGTTCGCTGTATGTAGTCTTTTTGGTTGGACGTCGGGCAACCGCTGAGACCGTGTCCTTGTTTTTGATTGGAGTTTTGGCGTTGGCACTTGCTTCGGCAAATAGTGATCTGCTGACGAGTTTGCCGCGATTCTTGTTGATGTGCGTCGGGTATTTGCTTTATTTTGTGGCCTTTTTTGCTTCCATTTATTACATTATCCAAGTGAGGGTGCAGCAGCGACTGCAAAAAATCAAAGAATTGGAAGCCATCCGACTGCGTATTTCGAGCAATCTGCACGACGACGTCGGTACGATTTTGTCGGGACTTGCCATGCAATCCGAAATGCTGGCTTTGACTACTTTCAAAGACCAAAAAGATACCTTGTACGAAATCAGGGACATGAGCCACGATGCCATGGAACGGATGCGCGATACCGTTTGGGCCATAGACAGCCGAAAAGACAAATACGAAAATTTGATTGACCGCATGAGAGCTTACGTTGAAAAAAATCTCAACCTCAAAAATATCAAACACACTTTCAACATCGAAGTCGAAGACGCGAAAGCGGCTATCAACCCCGAAATGAGGCAGAACTTGTACCTGATTTTGAAAGAAGCCATCACCAATATCTGCAAACACTCCGACGCTACGCAGGTGAATGTCGTGTTTAGACAAAATAAAAAGAGTCTGTACCTGCTCATTCACGACAACGGCAACCCAAAAACCGCCACCAATACCGACGGGATGGGTCTCCACAACATGACCAATCGGGCGAAGGCGATTGGCGCAACCTTGAACATCAACCGAGAAAACGGCTATAAGGTAGAATTGAGCCTTTGACCTTTTTTGAAATTAGTCTCCGTTCAGCGTAGTCTCCGACTACGACAAACGGGTTAAAAATACACGCCGCGATATATCTGACCTAACGTGATGGTTTGGCCTTCTATTTCAAAGCTATCTTCGGCAGCGCGGTATTCGGTGTCTTGCCAACGGTTGGGGGCAAGCCGTTGATACACAAAAACTTTGGGTTCGTCTTGTTCCACAAACAAGATGGTTTGGAGCGTTGGGATGGTTTTGTAGCAGGGTAGTTTGGTACCAAAATCATAAGCGCGGGTGCTGGGCGAGAGGATTTCGATGAGCAGCGTAGGATTCATCTCGGCACTCATGCCTTTTTGGTATTCATGTCGCACAGGCGGTAGCGTTGTCACCATGCCGTCGGCATTGAAAACGCCCGTTCCCAGTCCGCGACAGTTTTCTACATAAACGGGGCGGTTGCTGTTGTAAACCCGAAAGAGGCTTTTGTCAGCAAAAATAGTTCTGAGATAATAGCTCAACTCTGTGGCTAAATAACTGTGTAAGTCGCTTTCGTAACTCATGCTTGCGATGATTTGATGGTCGTAGAAATCGGCGCGATACTGGACTTCGCCGAGCAGTTGCCAGTATTCTTCGAGGGTAGCTACAAACCGATACTGACCGTCTGCATCAACGACTTCGGCCAACTGTTGCTGGGTAGTGGGCCATTTGAGGGTAGTTGTCATGTTGGTTGAAGGTTGCCGTTTTTTGACAAATATAACCTTTTTCACCCAAAAATGCGTATATTTGAGGTATAAAACAAGATTTTATCGCTCCTATAACGAGTGAATCTCTCTATCATTATTCCCACTTACAACGAAGCCGCGAACATCGGCCCGCTCGTAGCGCACCTTTTACACAATGGCGGCAATACGCTCGCTGAGGTCATCGTGGCCGACGGCGGCAGTACCGACAATACCCTCGCGCTCGCCACCCAAGCAGGAGCGCGGGCCGTGAGCGCGCCCAAGCGCGGACGAGCCGCGCAGATGAACCACGGCGCGGCATTGGCTACGGGCGACGTGCTGTATTTTGTTCATGCCGATGCCCGCCCGCCCGCGAATTTTGTGGGCGACATCGCCCAAGCCCTCGACGAAGGCTACTCCTCAGGTTGCTACCGGTTTCGATTCGACTCCGACCGCTGGTTGCTGCGCCTCAATAGCTACTTTACGCGCTTCGACTCGCTCACCGTGCGCGGCGGCGACCAAACACTCTTCGTCAAACGTTCTCTTTTTGAGGCACTTGGAGGCTTTGACGAATACTACGTCATCATGGAAGAATACGACTTCTTGCGGCGGCTTTGGGCCAAAGACAAACAAACATTCAAACTCATCCAAAAAGATGTACTGATTTCTGCCCGCAAATACGAGCGCAACAGTTGGCTGCGTGTCCAACTCGCCAATTTGGTCGCTATGACGATGTTTCGCGCGGGGGCGGCACCAGTACGCATCGCGCAGACGTATAAGAAGATGCTGAATTATTGACCTCGTATTTTGACAAGAACACTTTTTTTCTCATTTTGCCGATGAAATTTTGTTCATTGGTTTTTCTCTATGTGGATCTCATAAAAAACTCCGTGGTTCTCTGTGTAACCTTCTATTATCCTTGAAATTTACCAAACAAATCAAAAAATGAAAAAAATCTTACTCAATGCGCTTTTAGTCTTTACTTTGACAAGTGCCTCGGCCCAAGACTTTATCCCTGCTTACGACCGTTTTTCGGGCAAGGAAACCTCCTACATCATGCTCGAAGATGGCACCAAATTGGAAGGCACACTTGATGATTTGGACCGCCGTAAAGGGCTTATCGAAGAAGTAACCATCAAAGACGCAGCTGGCAAAAAAATCAAGTTAAAACCCGACCAAATCAAAGCCATGTACCTGATGCCGAGTGGGTATTCCAAACTCTCTACCAGCTTGGATGTGGGAACGAAAGTAAAAAAATGGGATGCCAAATACATTGACAGCGACATTATCAAGAAAGGTTATGCCTACTTTGAAAAAGCCAAAGTAGCCCTCAAAAAAGACCAAGAAATGCTACTGATGCAGCTTCTGAACCCTGGTTACAACACCAAAATCAAGGTATTTCAAGACCCTTTTGCCGCCGAAACCATGCGGATAGGGGTAGGAGGATTTACGATGGCGGGTGGCGACGACAAGTCGTACTACGTGCAAGTAGGGGACCAAGTAGCCCGCAAAGTGAAGAAAAAAGAGTACGATGATTTGTACAAAGAGTTTTTTGCGGGCTGCCCATCGTTGCTCAAAACCATTAGCGAAAAAATCCGTTGGACGGAATTTTCGCAACATATTTATCAATTTACCTTTGACTGTAACTAATGGCCCAACACTTAGAAACGGGTAAAAAAGGAGAAGAAGCCGCTGCCGCTTTTTTGGTGGAAAAAGGCTACGAAATCTTGGAGCGCAATTACCACTTTCGCCACGCCGAGATTGATATTATTGCGAAGAAAAACAAGATTTTGATTTTTGCCGAAGTCAAAACGCGCGTCAATCTGAGTTACGGCTTCCCCGAAGAGTTTGTGGATGCCACCAAGCGTCGCCTCATCATGAAGGTGGCCGAGCATTTCATTTTCGACCGCGATTGGCACGGCGACATTCGGTTTGATATTATCTCGGTCATTATCAATCAAAACGAAATCCGCATCAAACAGCTCGAAGATGCGTTTTATTGATTATACCCTATCTCCTCATTGTCAAATAGTTGTACCGCCCGTGGGCAAGTTTCGATGAGAACGTGTAGGTTTTTGGGCGGAGTATCGTCATCGTCGTCGAGCCATTTCCAATCTTCGGCAGTGGCATCGAGCAAGTTGAGCAATTCGAGCAATCGGGTATCCTTTTTTTCTTGGCTCAAAAATGCGTCAAAATGCTCAATATGAAGCGTAACGTCGCGTTGGGGAATCCAACTGAGGTCGTTGAGCATCTCATCCAATGCGTCGAGATTGTGTTCAAAATCTTCTGGGAAGTCGAGTTGTTTGCTTATTGCTTCCAAAAACGATTTCATAGTAGGCGTTTTTACGCCATTGACAGACACAAAGCGGTGTTTCTTGTACGGCGACAAATCCGTTTTGGGGACGATGAGGGTAAAATTGGGCATCGTTAGTGGGTATTTTTATGGCACAACGCTGTGCCAAATTTTTTCAAAGGTAGGACAAAAAGCAATTTTGTCCGTCAAATCTGCTTTTTGCTGCACAAATTGTATTCAAACTTCAATATCAAAAACGTAGATTTCACGACTACAAACGTTGATTTCAAGGATATAAAGATAGATTTGGGGGCAAATTAGCCCCTTTTACGCCATTTGATTAAAGTTTTGGCACAGGAATTGAACTTACACTACTCAGAGATTAAGAAGGCAAAATAGTTTTTCATAGAGTAGGGTAATGTTACATTGGCCTCGTTCCGCTGGGACGGGGCCATGTTGTTTTTACAACTGCCCGCTCATCGCAAAAAACGCCCGCGAGGTTTTGAGCAATTGGCCCAAAGGCGTAGGTCGTATTCCCCTTTTCATGTTGGCCACGCTGATGTCGGCCACGATACGCATATTTTGCATCACGTCGCGGTACGCTTGCCAGAGCCGATAGCGCGGGTCGTAGATATGCCCAGGCTCGGAGGTGGCCCCGTTGAGTTCGAGGATTTTGATGTTACGCCCCGCGTACAAATCTTCCCAATTGCTCACTTTCAAATCAAACCGCCCGTAATAAAATCCTTCGATGGGCACGGCGATTTCGTCAAAAACACGTTCCAACTGTGCGTTATTTTGGGCGTTGGCATTCAAAAATTTTGTCCCAAGACAGTGGTTACCAATCGGTTGTACCATTCGCTTTTCATTCTTGGGCAATACCTTTCCCCAGTCATCGCGGACGCGCTCGCGGAGTTCATCCATCGAAAATCGAGCGCGAATATCTTGCTCCAACAACTGCCCGATGCTGTCTTTTCCGTTGCCAGTCACGCTCAAAAACTCCTTTTGGGTGATAGACGTAATCGTGCCCGTGGGCGCGTCGGGCAAGCGGGCGTACATCACCCCGAGTTCCAAATCATAACTCACAAACTCTTGAATAATAATGGGTTGAGGAGTATTGTGTAGATACTCTTGAAGCTCTTCGGGGGTTTTGATTTTTTGCACCCGAAATCCTCTCCCACCCACGTCGGGTTTGGCAATGAGTGGATAGCCAACTCCCTCGTTCTGGAGCTGTTGGGCTACTTTTTCCCAGTCTTCTCCTTGCGGCACAAAAACGGCTTTGGGCAGAAATTTGGGTGAAATCAGTTTCAAAATGTCGTTTTTGGACTCTCCAAACACACCGCCGTCGGGAATACAAGGATTGACCGCCGTGAAGTAGGTGAGCGAGCGGGTGCGAATCGCCAAATACAACCAATAAGGTGCCAACGGCAAGAAAAATACCCACCAAGTCCAGTATTCGTAGTTGAAAAGTTTGATGAGCCAGAGAGGTTTTTGAAACTGCATTTATTTTCTCAATAAAAATGTACTTTTGCCGAACATAACGCACAAACCTGCGGTATTAGTTCTATGATTCTTTCTTCTATCAACAACATAGCCGAAA
>JALOLW010000263.1 GCA_025455795.1 Spirosomataceae bacterium | reverse complement strand
TTTCTTAATTTTACAATGGCTGTTAAAATTGATATGTTTTGGGAATAGCTAACCCTCCAAAAAAATGCGTCATACCTACCAAAATCAGTGCTGCCGTCAAGAGTCCCAGCCCTACTATTATCTGGGCTTGTTGGTGGGCAGCAGCGTGCTTGCTTTTTTGGGCGTGAATACTGGCAATGTGCGTAAACAACGACAGCACTGCCAAACCATAATAAGGCACAAAAAACAGATTGGCAGGGAAAGCATTAAGCCCCGCCGCTCCGAAATAGAGGTTGGTGTCCAATTTCAGGACAAACCTACCCACCATAACGGCACTGACGTGCATGACAAAGAAAAACGCCAAGTACAGTCCCGACCCAACTTGCCATTTTTCCCAGCTCGCCTGTTTAAAACCTTTAGAACGCACCAAGCCAACCCCCGTGATGATTTGAATCAGTACGGCTACCAACAAAATCGCTTCTACCACAAGATTGCGGTACACCACCCGCAAGCTGTTCATCAAGGCTATGTGCGCCTCTGGACTGGCCAAAACCGCCAAATGGTTGATGAGGTGCAATGCCACAAAAGCGGCCAAAATGATTCCCGAAATAAAATGTACAGTTTTCATGGCTGTTTCTTTGTTGTATCATTTCAGCGAATAACCTGTTTGACACCCTCCTCATAACTCGTTATCCTGAAGTCAGGAAAACGCTGCATAAACTTCTCGCTGTCAAAGAAATACGGTTGCGTATATTGGTAATTCATTTCGGGAAGCTCGCCCATGAATGGTATAAACCACCCCAAAATGCGCAAAACAAATACTGGAATCACACTCACTTTGGGTTTGACGTTGAGGTGTTTGGCAAAAAGTGCCGTCCATTCACGACCCGTAAGACCCTGCGGGTCGGTGGGCAAGTGCCAAGTCTGATTGTAGGCATCGGGCGTATTGCCAAGCAAGGCTGTGGCGCGGGCGGCATCGGGGGTATAAGTGAAAGAATGTTTGAAATCCAAGCCTCCCAACCACTGCGCGGCTTTGCCCTTTTGAAGGTTTTTCTGAATCAATTCTTGCAGCATACTCGTGCCAATACCAGGCCCATAAAAATCGGCAGCGCGAGCAATGAGTGCCGTGATTTGTTGGGCCTTCACAGCCTCCCAAATCATATCTACCAACTGCTTCCGAACCTTGCCTTTTTCACTGCTTGGGTTCATGGTGGCATTTTCGGTCAAGTGAGGTACTTCGGACGGAGCGTACATATAGATGTTATCAAAAAACACCAACTTCGCGTTGTGTTTGGCGCAGGCGTCAATCACGGCACGAATAAACGTCGGCCATTTTTCGCGCCATACTTTGATATTGTATTCAAACCCAATCGTCACATAAACGATTTCTGAGCCAGCCACTGCCGCATCAATCTGCGAGACATCCGACAAATCGGCGGGAAAAAGTGTGTCAGTTTCGTTCACTTTTTTGGGATTTCGGCTCACCAACCGAATGTCCTTCGTAAAATTTTGGTGGAGTGCTTTGGCCAATTCCGAGCCAATAGCACCGCCTGCGCCGAGGATAGTTTGCATTGTTATTTGAAAGATATTTTGAGCATTTCAACAAACATTTTATACGACAGCTGCATACGTTCCAATTGTCGGTCATCGCCAAACATATTCATGCGGTTTTTGAGATAAATCGTTACCAGTCCGTGCATGTACGACCAAATCGTGAGGGAGGCTATTTCTACATCAAGGTCTTTTTTGAAATACCCGCCAGTAATACATTGTTCAACCACTGTCTGGAGCAAGCAAAAAGACTTCATGCCGTCTTCCCAAATTTCATCGCGGCAAGCGAGGGTTTCCATGGGGGCCGTCATGATAAACATCAAGTCGTAGAGTTCGGGATTTTCGACGGCGTATTTGATGTACTGATGCCCCATTTCTACGAGTCGCTCAAACGGGTCTTTGACAGACACGACCTTCGACAACTCTTCCATCATTTTCAAAAAAGCCTCCTCATGCAGGGCAAACAGCAGCTCATTTTTGTCTTTGTAATACAGATAAATAGTAGCAGGGCTGTATTCTATGGCATCGGCAATGTTGCGGATACTCGTTTTTTCAAAGCCTTGTTCCAAAAACAACTTTCGCGCCGCGTCCAGAATCTTCCGCCGCATTTCTTCTTTTTCGCGCTCCTTTCTTTCTAAAATTCCCATAGCACCAATCCCAAAAGAGGGTTTGTTTTTATCGTGTTTAAAATAACCGATGCAAATATAATGAACACTGTTTAGTAAACAAGCGTTGTTTATAATTTCTTTTTTAAATCTGTGCTCAAATTCACTCCTTACTGGCTAAGTTTCATCGGGGAGATTGCCTGTTTCGTCAGAAAAGTGTTTCGATCTGAGCAGGTCATAGTTAGTTTTGACCCATCAAACAATCAAACTATTGACGGCCATGAAACTGTTCTCCTTTTTTATTGCTTTTCTCTTTTGCCAATCGCTTACGGCTCAAACACTCCTCAAAGGGCGGGTCGTGGACGCGAAAAACCGCACCTTGCCCGGGGCCAATGTCATGCTCAAAGGCACTTATGACGGTGCTTCTTCCGATTCTGCGGGGGTGTTTCGCTTCAAAACTTACGAAAAAGACACTGCCACACTCGTCGTGACGTTTGTTGGGTACGAGCCATTTGCCCAAAAACTCCAACTCAACCAACCCGAACTCAATCTCACCGTCAAACTCCGCGAAGAAGCCAACGAACTCAACACGGTCGTGATCACGGCGGGGGCGTTTGAGGCATCGGATGAGAAAAAAATGACGATGCTCAAGCCTCTCGACATCGTGACCACCGCAGGGGCTTCCGCCGACATCACTGGGGCCATGCAACTCCTCCCAGGCGCACAGCGCGTAGGCGAGCAAGAGGGGCTTTTTGTGCGCGGTGGCTCGGGCCTCGAAACCAAAGTCGTGATTGACGGGCTGATTGTCCAAAACCCATTTTTCAGTTCGATGCCCGATTTACAGTCACGCGGGCGTTTCAATCCCTTTATGTTCAAAGGCACGTCGTTTAGCACTGGCGGCTACTCGGCGCAGTACGGTCAGGCGATGTCGTCGGTACTGCTGCTCAATACGACCGACAAAGGCAACAACAACGGCTTCGGATTGGGAGCCAATTTTGCGGGCGCGGGACTCAACTACGACCGTGCCAACGAGAAGTATTCGCTCTCAGTAGTGGGCAATTACACCAACCTAACGCCTTTCTTTAAACTGATTCCCCAAAACGTAGATTGGCAAAAAGTACCGCAAGGGCTGGGTACATCGGTAACCTACCGCCTCAAAACCTCCAAAACGGGCTTGTGGAAATTTTATGGGATGTACAACGGCACCGATTTGGCGATGAAGATGCGTAACCCCGAAAATCCGTCGGCCAATATGCGGTTTGGGATGAACAATCAAAACGCTTTTGTCACTACTACTTATACCGATAGCTGGAGAGAAGGAAAATGGACACTCAATTCGGGAATGTCGTACAGCCGTAATAGCGACGATATTAGCCAAGATGCGTTTGTGGTAGGTCGTTTTGATGAACGTTTGCAGGGGCGCGTAGTGCTTTCGAGACTGCTGAAAGGCAACAATACTTTATTATTTGGTACCGAATTGCACCGCCTTCACCTCACCAACAGCCTGTCGGGACGCCGCTTTGATTTGTACGAAAACTTCGGGGCGGGTTTTATCGAATCCGAAATTTACATCACGCGGGCGTTGGCGATGCGCGTGGGTGTGCGGGGAGAGTATAGCTCGCTGTTGGACCGTGCCAACGTTGCCCCACGGTTTTCGTTGGCTTACAAAACGGGTGCTTACAGCCAAGTATCTTTTGACGGCGGCGTGTTTTACCAAACCCCCAACTACAACTATCTCTACCGCAACCCCCACTTGCGCTACGAGCGCGCCGACCACTACATCGTTCAGTATCAGGTGCTTCGCCCAAAGCGCACGTTTCGGGTGGCGAGTTTTTACAAAAATTACGACCAACTCGTGCGGGAGTTTACCACTCGCCCCGACGGTACGCCACTGCCGTTTGATGCCAATCCGTGGCGTTTTCCGTGGGGAACTACCGACAACAGCGGTCACGGCTACGTGAAAGGGTTCGATGCCTTTTGGCGAGACCAAAAATCCATCAAAGGTTTAGATTACTGGATTACGTACAGTTTTGTCGATACCAAGCGGTTGTTTATGAATTATACCGCCACGGCGACGCCTACTTTCGCCTCCAAACACAACCTCAGCGTGATTGGAAAAAAGTACTTCAACAAACTCCAAATGAGCGCGGGTCTTACTTACACTTATACGAGTGGACGACCTTATTACAATCCCAACCACGAGCGATTTTTGGACGATTTGACGCCAGCTGTTCACAATGTGAGTTTTACAGCCAGCAAACTCGCCAGCATTGGAGGCCGATTTACGGTGTTTTATATCGCAGTGGATAATCTCCTCGGCACACAAAATGTCTTCACTTATCGGTTTACACCCGATGGCAAAACCCGCTATGCCGTAGGGCCTCAGGCATTTAGGTCGGCGTTTGCAGGATTCAGCATGAGTTTGTCCAAAAAAGCCCAATTAAGCGTAAACAACTTATAAAAATTTGGGGGAGAAATCCCCCTTTTTTTGACTTCGTTTGGATTTTTCCGCTATTTTTAGTTTGATTCTTTGAAAGAAATTGTATTTTTGCAGCTTATTTTACAAAACTTACCTAAAAAAGGGGGATGTTTGGTATTTAAAAAATGAAGATTTTTGTGGCGAAAAACTTTCTTAACTGTGTTGAACTAAAAAAAATCTTGGCCTAATGCTAAATTCTTTACGACTTCGCGGTCTGTTACCCTTTTTTTAACGATTCTGCCAAAGACCATACATTGTTGTATTGGTATTCTTCGGCTTATCCTCAACCCCAAATGATGTTAGCGACGTAGTCGCTATTTTAAAAGCGAACCTCAATCCGTGGTTATGTCAAATATATTTTTAATCAACTCTAACAAATCAATTTATGAAGCAAATGCTACGCATCAGTTTATTTTTGATGGCGTGTTTGTCGGTGTTTGTGGTGCAAGCACAAGACAAAACAGTGTCGGGGGTAGTCACCTCGTCAGAAGACGGTAGCACTATCCCAGGTGTGTCTGTCACCATCAAAGGGTCTAGCCGTGGAACAACCACCAACGGCGAAGGAAAGTATCAAATTTCGGCTCCTGCCAGCGCAACGCTCGTGTTTTCGTTTGTAGGTATGACCAACAAAGAAGTAGCCGTAGGCAATCAAAGCACGATAAACGTCACGATGAGTGGCGACCTCCGCAACTTGCAAGAAGTCGTAGTGACGGGCTACAACAACATCAACAAGCGTGAGTTTGGTGGGGCGGCGGCTATCGTCAAAGCCGACCGCATCGCCAATGTACCTTTGGCATCGTTTGACCAAATTTTACAAGGTCAAGCCGCAGGGGTATCTATCATTGCCAACTCTGGTCAGCCCGGCGCAGCAGCGACGGTACGTATCCGTGGGATAGGCTCTATCAACGGCTCCAACACACCTTTGTACATTGTAGATGGGGTGCAAATTTCAGCCGCTAACTTCGCTACGATGAACCCCGGCGATTTTGACAACATCACTGTTTTGAAAGATGCCGACGCTACGGCCATTTACGGTTCACGCGGGGCCAACGGCGTTATCGTTGTGACAACCAAGCGCGGTAAAGCGGGTAAACTCCAAATCAACTACGACGCTCAGTACGGTCAATCGGCTTTGCCTAAAAGTCGTTTGGAATTGATGAATACCAATGAGAAGATTGATTTTGAGCTATATCGAGTTGGCATTGGCTCTCCTGGTTCGGCGTTGGAAGGTATGTCTGATGCCGAAATCAACGAACTGCGTAAAGTAAACACCGACTGGACCAAAGAAATCTTCCGCACGGGCAATACGCACCAACATCAGTTAAGTTTTTCGGGAGGCAATGACAAAGTGTTGTATTATGCTTCAGGGGCGATGCTTCGCCAAGACGGTACTGTTAGAAGTACGGGTTTAGAGCGTTATACAGGCCGTGTCAATATTGACGCCAACCACAACGGCTTCCGCGTGATGGCGGGTGGACAGATTGGTTGGTCCAC
>JALOLW010000009.1 GCA_025455795.1 Spirosomataceae bacterium | reverse complement strand
GGATTGACTGATTTTGGCGGGCGGTGGTTGGATAAATCCATTGGGGGATGGACGACGATGGATGCCCTCGCCGACCACCCCAATCAGGTACATTTATCGCCATACAGTGCTTTTTGGCGCAGTCCCATGAGATATACCGACCCCGACGGTTGGTGTCCAGATTGTCCACAAGGGGAAGAAGCCGCTAAGATTTATGCAAAGGGTGCTGTTGTGACCAATCCCAAGGGTTCATGGACTTGGACGGGAACAGAATGGCAGGAAAATGCAACAATCAGCGCGTATAAACCCGATTTTTTTGATAATTGGCGTGCTTCGAGTAACTTTTTTGGGCAGCTTTCTTATGGTGTTGCGGATGGATTGTATGCCATGGGGCAGGTGTTTACGGGTAGGGGTGTACAAAATCACCTTGGAGGTCAAGGGTTTGATAGCTACAATGACAGAATTCGTACGGGAGTAGGTGGATTTTTGACGGTATCGGGCGGGGTAACTTCTGGGGCAAGAAGTATTAATGGTATCGAAATAAATCTTCAAAATTCAGTTGATAACGTCGTTACTTCTGGGCATAAACTTGCTAAAACACCTGTTGGACGTAGTGGAGATATTTTAAAGATAGTAACAAGGAATCAACCTACTACAATTGACGGAACAAAATTTACTGGTCATGCTCTTGACCAAATGCAAGCTCGCGGAGTTATTTCGCCAAGTGCAGTATTAGATGTCATCAAGAATCCAACTATAAAAACAGTTGGAAATACTCCTGGAACTACGGTGTTCATTAAAGATAACTTGAAAGTTATTACTAATCAAGCTGGAGATGTTATTACTGTCATCCCTCAATAAAATTTTAAAAATCATGATACTTCGATCAGGAGATAACTACGTACAGATAGATGTACTTGAAAGGCTATACCAAAATGACAATGATTATTGGGATGGTAATTGGCTTAACTCAGAAGTGAAAATAAATTTTTTTGGGTTTAAAGGTATCTATGGAACGAATTTTCGATCTGATGAATTTCAACAATTCTATAACCACTTGATTAAATTAAAAAATAATTTAACTCAAAAAGTTGAATTTGCAGCAATGGAAGAAGGGTTATATTTAGAAGGAAAAATTGATGTAACAGGCAATATTAAGTGGAAAGGAATTGCAAAGCCAGAGTTTGGGAGTATTCAATTTATCTTTGATTTGGAGACGGACAGTGCTTCAATTGACAATGTAATACATCAATTGAAAGAAATTTTAGAAAAATATCCAGTGATAGGAAATATAAGTTAGAAAGACTTACCTCAAAAACATGAAGTTTGAGGGCAACGAACTCTCTCTGGTGCATCACCCGACGGGATTTGTGAGGAAGTTGAACAGTGCCAATCATTTGAGCGGTACACAGCGCGGTAGTGTGCAAGGCAATACGATTACCTCCACCTAAAAGAAATCATTGTACTTTTTAAATTTTCTCCAGCACCAGCGTCACTTTGTTGAAGTCGGCGGCGGCGTTGATGATTTTTTGGAACGTGTCATAAATCACTATGGGTTGGAGGGCTTCCTTGTAAAACTCGCTGATGTTGATAGTGAGCAGGTTGTTTTCCAATTTATAGTCTGACACAAAGCCCATCACGGGGTCGGTTTTGCCGTCGGTGATGCTGCGTTTGAGGGCTTCCATGCCGCTCACTTTGTAGCCTGCGGGGATTTGTACTTTGATAACCCGCTTGTAGCTGTGGGCATTGCCCATGTCTATGCCGTACTGTCGCGGACGCTCGTTGTACATTTCTACCTGCGGCCCTATCATCTCGCCTACCTTAAACAAATACTTTTTGCCCGCTCTTTCCACCACACTTTTGAGGCTGAAATCAGTCGTGAGCAAAAAAGGCTTGTAGGCTTCTTCGGTGTTGAGATTGAGGTTTTTGACTTGCGGATTGGTGTAGGTTACATCGGGTTTGAGGGTGGATTTAATCACCTCGTGCGTGAGGTTTTTGCGGTCGTCTTCGGCCTTCGTAAAATAGTAGTATGGCCGCAACTGTGCCGCTTGGTGGCCTGTCATGCTGCGGGTCACTTTGCCTTTGATTTGGTCCATGGTGGGCGCAAACGACAGCTCCATGTTGAGGTCGTCGTGGTTGTCGGCGATGGTCGAAAACGGAATCATGCGCACCTCACCCACGGGTACAAACTCGCTGCCTTCTTTTTTCTTTTGGATAAAAAGCGCGTAGTTGCCCTCCATGTATTGGTCTATCATGCCATAGCGATAGACGGGCGTGGCGGGGTCCAAAAATTTCTTGGTTTGGGGAAAATACAACAGATACTCGTCCAAAAAACTCCACGAATCGAAGTCTTTGTCAAACACCGCGTCGGCACGGCTACATCCTACCACAATTTCGTAAGGGATTTTGAGGGCTTCCAACGCCGCCACGTAGAGGCGCATCATGCCCGCTTTGGAAGCATACTGTTTTTTGAGAACATCGGCAGCGTCGCCCGATTCTTCCTCTTCTTTGAGGGCGATGCTGGTTTTGACGTAAGCCTCCAATTTTTTGATGGCGGCTTCGGGCGCGAGTCCTTTGATTTTTTCTTTGGTCAAAAACGCATCCACTTCTTTTCGTGATTCTTCTGCGCCCGTTTGGATGTAATCGTAAAACGTCTCGGCGGCACTTTGCCAAGTGTAAAGCCGCTCCTCGCCTCGGCTCAAATTATACGAAAGTTTATAGTCGGCCTTGACCAAGTTGGCTTTGAGGTTGGCGTATTTTTCTTCCCAAAGTGGCAGTAAATCCTTCACTTTGATACTAAGTGTGCGTTTTTGATTGAGCGTGTCAGAAGAAATATCGGCTTGGGCGTTATACACTTTGGCCTCAAACTGCAAATAACTCGGCGTGACAATACGCACCTCGGCACTTCGGACGGGAATCTCGCTTTGAAGGATTTCGGACCCAAACAGCGACCCACCGCGCTGAAAAAGGCTGATGTATTCGAGTTCACCGCCGATTTCGAGTCCTTCCACGGCCAAAATTTTATAGACCCGTCCTTCTTCTTCGAGTTCTTTGACGGCCTCTAAGCCCACTTCTTTGACCGTCCCGTTTTTGCCAAAACTACGGGCTTTGAGATACAGCAGGTCATTGGTATTGGGAACGGGCAGCACGATTTTGTTGTACATTTCGAGCGACTTGGCGTCGTTGATACGAACCCGTTTGAGTACGCCTTGATAACACCCAAACTGACCCGTACTATCGAAAGCGTATTCAATAACTATCTGATTTTGAAGTACTACGCCCGTTTCTTTAGCTTCGTTTTCGGAGAGTGTGGCAAGCTGCGAGCTGACCTTGTGCTGCGCGATGACTTTGACAAAATCCAAACTTTGTGCGTGGAGTGCCAAAGTAACGGTGGTGAGCAAAAGCGAAAGGAGTAGTTTCATAAGATAAAGCCTTCGATGACCCCTCCCAAGAGGGGATTAATCCCGAACATCGCCGCCCTGTGAGCAGTCAAATGTAAGGTAGATTACGGGGTGAACGTGTGCGATTTAAAAAGCAAATGAAAAGGAAAAGTTGGAATCTTTGAACACAAAGAAGTATAACAAGACGGCCAAAAGTAAATAAGTGACAATCAGTAGTTTTTTCTTTTTCTCAAACTCGGCATGGTCATGGTAATAATCGTGATAAAGCGAAGCAGAGAGACCCGCCACCATCATAAAAGCACACAACAACGCACAGTGGGTGCGGTACGCAGCGTACTCATTCATAAAACTCGCTCCCAGCAAGATATACCCCAACCAAAGCCCAAACCCAAGCCGGTACAAATAGACACTCAGGCGGCGGTCGTTTTTGGCATCAAAAAAATTCTCTGACATGGTCGTTTTTGACTGATTTTCAGTAAAAGTAATTAGCTTTGTACAAAACTCAAAATTTGTCGCCGTTTCGCAGCCATGCCGCTCAAAGTCCTCATCGTCCGGTTTTCGTCCATCGGGGATATTATCCTGACCACGCCCGTGATTCGTTGTCTTAAAACGCAACGGCCCGACATTGAATTGCACTACCTCACCAAATCTTCTTTTCGGTTCTTGTTGGAGCAAAATCCCTACATAGACCAACTCCACCTGCTCGATGATAGTATTTGGCAAACCGCCCAACAACTCCGTCAAGAAAAGTTTGATTTGGTGATAGATTTGCACCATAATTTACGCACACTCACCCTCAAAACCATACTGGGCGTGGAGTCTTTGAGTTTCAATAAGCTCAATTGGGAAAAATGGCTTTACGTCAATCTGAAAATCAAAGCCCTGCCCGATGTGCATATTGTGGACCGATATTTGGACACTGTGAGGAGTTTGGGCGTCGAAAACGACAACCGAGGGCTGGATTATTTCATTCCGTACCGCGACGTGGTGGAGCGCGATTGGCTTCCCGAATCGCATCAGAAAAGCTACGTAGTTTATGCAATTGGAGGCCAGCACGAAACCAAAAAACTTCCCCTACCGCGCATGATTGAGCTTTGCGAAAAAATAGATTATCCCACCGTGCTTTTGGGCGGAAAAGAAGACGCCGCCAACGGGGAAGCTATCGCGCAGGCAGTAGGGGCCGAACTCGTCTATAATGCCTGTGGCAAGTATAACTTCAATCAGTCGGCCTCGTTGGTAGAGCAGGCGTTGATAGTGTTTAGCCACGATACGGGCTTGATGCACGTGGCGGCGGCGTTTAAGAAAAAAGTCTATTCGATTTGGGGCAACACTATCCCTGCCTTTGGCATGTACCCGTATCAAACCAACTTCGTGGTGCTCGAAAATCGCCACCTCTCGTGCCGGCCTTGCTCCAAAATAGGCCACCACAAATGCCCCAAAGGCCACTTCAAGTGCATGAACGATTTGTCGTTCAACTTCGAGATTCGAGAATTGAAGCGGCAAAGATGGTAAACAAAATCCCACAAAAGTTTTGCGGGGTTTGTGATTTCTTCTTACGGTTTTAGCTTGCTTACTAGCCAACCCGTCACTTTCTCGTTTTGTTCGGGATACGTCCAATGCCCCGTTTCTAAAGCCAAAAACAACTCTTTGGGGGCAGTGATGACATTGTAAGCGGCGTACATCGAAGTAGGTGGGCAGGTTTCGTCGTTGAAGCCCCAGGTATAAAATCCTGGTACTTTGACCCTTCTGGCAAAATTGACCACATCGTAGTAGCCCGCCGTTTCGATTTTTTCTTTTTTGTTGTTGAAAGCCAAATTGTTTTTGTCAAAATAATGCGGCCAACCACCCGCGCGGCCTTTGAGGTAGCCTGTTACGTCGGAAAGGGCGGGATAGAGTGCGCCGAGCCACTTCACGCGGCTATCCAACGCCGCCGTTACGATGGCCAACGCTCCGCCTTGACTTCCGCCCGTCACGGCGAGGTTGGTCCCGTCAAACTGCGGCAGACTGGTCAAAAAGTCGTTGGCACGGACACAGCCGAGATAAACACGCTTGTAGTAAAAACGGTCGCGGTCGTCCATGTTGTACGCCCAATACCCACTAAATGCCCCCGCCATGAGGTCGTTATAGACCGATGTTTCCATTGTGACAGGCACGCCGTGGATGCCGATTTGGAGCGTGATGATGCCTTTGTCGGCGTTGGCGATGTCGCCCATGTACGGACGTGCGCCCGCGCCAGGCACGTGCAAGAGAGCGGGATATTTGCCTTCTTTTTTGGGAACACACAAAATCCCGTACACCCGCGCACCCGCACGGAAGTTTTGGAGATTGACGTGGTAAACGTTGGTTTTTTCGGTGCAACGCTCGGGGATAAGCGTCATTTTGCCGTCTATGGGCATTTTGGCGAGGTCAGCTTTGGCGGTTGTCCAAAAAGCGTCAAAATCGGCGGGGTTTTCGACCGTCGGGGCGATACTCACGGGGTCAAAACCTGCCGTGGCCAAGTTGCGGTACTCCTTGCCTTCCACTTCGGCAATGGCTACGCAGCGCAAAAAGCCGCCCGTTTTCATCGTGCCGCCTTCAAGCGTAACACTCCCAGTGGGCAATGTAAGCGTCTCTTTTTTAGAGGGTTCCATTTTTTCAGGCCCGATTTCGTAACGCACGCGAGCGTTTTTGAGCAAGTTACCGTTTTGAACGACCGACACCGTAAATTTTACGTTTTCGCCCGCTTTGTACGTCCAATCGGCGTGGTCGGGTGCGACAATGACCTTAATAAACTTTTCGGAAGGCTGTGCCAACGAAACAAAGGTCAGCAAAAGCAAAGCCCCCGTCCCGAAGAAGGCTTTTGACGAAAAAACACGTAAACGAAGAGAAAATAGGCGCATAGTTGTGAGGTTTTCTTTCACAAAGGATAGAAACCTTGTTTTCTAAGTGCTTTCTGTATTTTTGTGCGGTTTTTCTTTACTATTATGCCCAAAAAAATCGTCGTACTGCCTGATGCAGGCCCCGAAAATCCTTTTCAGTATGAGCTGGTTCGCTACTTACGTGGGTATGGCCATGAAGTTCACATTGGGCGCAAGTACCCGTTGGGGAGTACGTTTAGAGCCGTACAGCAGCACCAGCCCGACGTGCTGTACTACGATTGGGTACATAGTTTTATTTTGGGTAAATCTTGGGGGTGGAGTTTGATGAAGTCCCTCGTTTTTATGCTGGAAATCAGCTACTTGCGGAATATTAAAAATATTCGTATCGTGCATACACTCCACAATCTCCAAAACCACGCGGGGCTTTGGCTTGGTTTAGAGCGTATTTTTTACGCCTTTTTTTTGCGGCATTGTCACCAGATTCGCGTCTATTCGGACGTGACACGGCAGGCGGCTATCCAAAAGTTTGGACTTAATCCCCAAAAAATTGCGGTCATTCAAGATTTGCCGTACCATTTTTATTACCAAAATACCACTACCCGCGCCGAAAGTCGAAACAAACTCAACCTCCAAGAAACGGACTTTGTCTATTTATTTTTTGGGGAAATCAAGCCTTACAAAGGTTTGGACAACCTTCTCGCGGCTTACGCACAGGTAGCTACTCCGCACGACCGACTGCTTATTGCGGGCAAAAGCTACGATGCGTCGTACTTTGCCCGTCTCAAAAATAGGGGCGACCAAATCCCCTCGGTGCATTGGTACCACCGATTCATCGAAGACCAAGAAGTGCAGTATTTTTTCAACGCCGCCGACGTAGTGGTGCTGCCTTTTGTACGAATAGACCACTCGGGTTCGGTGGATTTGGCCATGTCGTTTGCCAAGCCTGTGGTCACGCTCAAAACCGAGAGCATGAGTCATTTATTGGAGCATCAGCGGGGATTGTTGTTTGAAAATCCAGAAGCGTTGGCCGCGTGCCTCCAAAAAGCCAAGGACATCAACGCGACAATCGTAGGCGAGCAAAACTTTATCGCTGCCGACTCGACCAATTATCGAGATATTTTGACTGTTTTTTAGGAATAACACTTCTTCTTTCGCAAAAAAAACACCGCCGAAGCAGACGCTCCAGCGGTGTAAGTCCATGATTCAAACCCACCAATTCAATTTCCTTGTAATCTTACCAATTTGCTGAACGCTTGGCCTTTGTGCGTGCCAGAGAGCGTGAGCGAAGTGACAGCCCCCACACGTGGTGTAGCCACTCCAAAAGCCGTCCATGCCGCCGTAAACGTAGCACGACCTTTGGCATCGGTGGTCACATCGGCGATTTTGACCCCCGCTCGCGTGGTGAGCGAGAGCGCAGCCCCCGACACCGCCACCGAGTCAATGCCTTTTTTGTTGTCCAAAATGTTGGTCTTGTCCAATTCCAGGATACGTACACTCAGCGTAGCCGAACTGACGTTGGCCTTTGAAGTGACCGTAGGCTCGGTGGTAAAACCGCCGCCGTCGCCGAGCGCATTGTCAAACACCAACAAAACGGGTGCTACAACCCTGTCCACAAAGGGGTCGGGTACTTGGCAAGCAGTAACTCCCACTACTGCCAATCCTATGAGATATGTTGCTAATTTTTTCATGTTTATTTTTGATAAGTGCTTTGAATTCAATCTGTCACTTCTGATTAACGAGTGACGGACTGCACGGGCAGCCCCGAACCAATAACAGATTTCTACCGCTCTGCCCACCAAAGTTTGGTTTTCATGTTGTCGGGGCCACCGTTGGCGGCGATGCCCTTGTCCAAACTGGCTTTGTTGAGCGAATACTCCGACCCTGGATAAGGCAAGCGCGTGGGCAGTACGCCGTCGTTTTCAAAGACCGCGCGTGGGTCTCTGGCGGGCAGTACAGGGAAGCCCGTGCGGCGGTACTCTGTCCAAGCTTCGATGCCTACCCCATAGAGGGCAATCCACTTTTGGTCGAGGACTTTCTCGCGGGTCACATCGCCTACACGGGTGAAATAACCCGCAGGGATGGTAAGCCCAAACTGCTCAAAAGAAGCCGTGATGCCCGTTTCAAAGTAGCCTTTGGCCGTGCCAGTGGTGATGTCGCCATCCAACACGGCCTCTGCCAAAATCAAGTTTACTTCCGATGCTGTCATCAATACGCTGGGTGCGTCTATGCGCGTGAAGAAGTTGCCCACCGTCGAGCTGGTTGAGAGGAAAGTCGTGGCAATGGCATCGGGAAGCCCGTTGGGATGACCTGTATATCTGCCACTGACGGGGTTTCCGTAGATGGTGATGCGGGTATCGTTGAGGGCATTGAGCTTGTCGGTCAGGGTACTGCTCAAATTCCAGTCGGTGCGGCTTTCTTGAATCAACACTTGGTGCCACTCGTTGTTGCTGGGAAGCACGGCAGTACTACGGAGCATGGCGTTGTCGGCGTTGGCAGTGATGATGGGAAATTTGGCGGGGTCGCTCAATATCTCCCGCATGATGGCCCGCGACTCGCTGGATTTTTTGACCGCTTGGCGGTTGGCCAAACGCAAGCGCAAGGAGTTGGCAAAACGCGTCCAACGCAAGATGTTACCGCTGTACAAAATATCGCCTTGAATACCAGGACCGCCAACGACGAGTTTTTCATTGGCCAATTTCAAATCATTCAACAAACCCGCATAAACGGCCTCCTGGGTGTCGTAAGTGGGCGTGTAGTTGGGGGTTCCTGCCGTGCCTTTGAGTGCCTCGCTGTACGGAATGGCCCCCCAAAGATCAGTCATCACCGAAAACAGCCACGAGCGCATCACGAGGGCTACACCTTCGTAGTTGGTGTTGGGCGCGGTGCCAGTAGGCGACGAAATCGTGATGATACGTTGGAAATTGGTCAAGCCATCGTTGTAAAAAGCCAGCCAGTTGTTGTTTTGCATAGCGGGTGAGATGCCGTAGTTGTCGCCTTCGTTGGAGTAAATATTGCGACTCAAATACTGCATCCAGAGCATCGCACCGTCGAGATTGAGGCGCTCAAAACGGGTCCGCCCGCCCCAATAGCGGTCTATCGAACGCTCCAACGCAAACGGCAGCAAGTACTGCGCGCTGATTTGAGTGGGGTTGTTGGGGTCGGTGTTCATCTCGTCAAATTTCTCGGTGCAAGCCGTGGTGGTGAAGAGCAAAAACAAAAGCCCCCATGCCCCCGAAGGGGGTTTTGCAGTTAGTCTAAAAGGATTTATCTTTTTCATTTTCAGTCGTTTTTGGTGAATAATTGTAATGGTCTTTTCACTATTATGGATTTGAAATCCGCAACAGCGGTGGCTGGGGTGGGGTCTAAAACCCTAACGTCACGTTGAAACCGACACTTCTCGAACTGGGCAGTTCGCCGTAAGCAAAGCCTTGACGGTTGCCACCAAAGCGATCTACTTCGGGGTCAATGTGTGGGTTGTTGCTGAAGAGCATCAACAGGTTACGTCCTACGACCGACACCTTGGCCGTGCGAAATCCAATACGCTGCATAATGGCCTCTGGGATGGTATAGCCGAGGGTAGCTTCGCGGAGTTTGACGTAACTGCCGTCAAAAATCACTGCTTCGTGAAAACGACGGGGGTTGTTGTAACCATAAAACTGATTACCAGCCACTATCACGTCGTTGGGACCATAGACAGGTGTGCCGTCGGCGTTGCGACTTACTACTTTCACCCCTTTGCCAATCACCCCTTCTTCGCGGCCTATGGCAGTTTCTTCGTACTGACCTGTCCAGCGGGCGGTGCCTGTGCCTTCGTCGAAGAAGTCGCCACCCATGCGTACATCTACGAGGGTAGAAAACGAAATCCCTTTGTAAGTCAATGTATTCATAAAACCACCCGTCCAGTCAGGTTGGATATTGCCCAAGATGCGCGGAGTGGTCGAGACCACGGGCAAGCCGTTGGCGTAGATGATTTGGCCGTCGGGGGCGCGTTCAAACCCAATCCCAAACAATGCACCGTAGGCTTCGCCCACGCGAGCTTCGGAGTTGAGGCCGCGCTGCTGGTGCAAGATGAGCGTGGTCAAGCCCTCTGCCAAGGCCACCACTTTGTTGCGGTTGCGGGCGAAGTTGAACGAGATGTCCCAGTTCAAGCCTCTGACCGACTTGACGGGCGTACCACTCAGCACCACTTCGATGCCTTTGTTGTCTATTTGACCTGCGTTCAAGATACGGTTGTTGTAGCCTGTGGCTTTGGAAATTTCCACCCCAAGAATTTGGTTACGAGAGCTTTGGTCGTAGTAAGTCACGTCCAAACCCACCCGTCCACGCAAAAAGCGCATGTCTAAGCCCAACTCGATACCTGTCGTGATTTCGGGTTTGAGGCCAGCGTTGGCGATGGTCGTATTTTCAAAATATTGTGGAATTGAGCCGTTCCATGAGCCACCCGAGCGATATACCTGCGAAAGCTGGTACGGACGGGCGTCGTTGCCCACTTGCGCCCAGCTTGCGCGTACTTTGCCAAAGGTCAAAAGCGGGCTGCTGATGTTGAACAAATCGGTCAAAACAGCACTCACCGACGCCGACGGATAGAAATACGAGCGGGCGTTGGAGGGCAATGTACTCGACCAGTCGTTGCGGGCGGTCAAATCCAAGAAGAGGGCGTTTTTCCAACCCACTTGAAACGTTCCAAACAATGACTGCATTTGCGTTTCTTCAATGCGACTCTCCACGACGTTGAGGCTTGGAATCGAGTTGGACAAGTTGTAAAGCCCGTCCACCACCAACTCACCCACGCGGGTAAAGTTGCGTTTGTAATAGTTTTGACGCAAAATACCGCCCGCTTGCGAAGTGAGCGAGATGTCTTTGGTGAGGTTTTTGTTGAACGTCAAAATCGCGTCAGAATTGGTCTCTTGGGCGCGAAGTACTTCTTCGGAGTATTGGCCTGGGGTGCGGTTGCCGTTGCGTACACGCTCAAAGTTGAGGATATTGATGCGGGTATCGCTCCACATATCCGTGCCAGAGCGTACCATCAGGTTGAGCCAAGGCGCAAATTTGTACGTCAAGGCGATGTTGCCCAAAAGACGGTCTTTTTCGTTGGACAAAGGCAGTTTGTCTTGAATAAAATACGGATTGGTAAAAAACGTGTGTTGCCAGTTAGGCGGGTCGGTATCTGGCAAGCGGCCCGGTAGCGCACGCTGGATGTGCGTAGCGGCCAACGCCTCGTAGTCTTTGTGCTGCTCCCACGACACGTGCCGATGCGACCATATAAACTGTTGGCCTTCTTGGTAGCCACGGTTGTCAGAACCCGACTTGACATACTCTGCCGACACGTTTACGGAGAGTTTTGGGGTAAAGTTATAAGCAGAGTTGAGTTTGAAGTTATTGCGCCAAAAATCGTTGTTCTTCATAATACCCGTTTGGCCCATGCGTCCCATTGAGAGGCGGAAGTTACCCTTTTCGTTACCACCCGAAAGTGCTATGTTGTTGGTATTGGTCACACCCGTTTCCCAGTATTCTTCCCAGTTGTTGGGCTGAGGCGTGAGTGGAGCCACCTGCGTTCCCGACCACCAATGCCGAATCAAGCGACCGTCCATCGGTGCGCCCCAGCTTTCGTCGGTGCCGTCGGTGCCAAAAAGTGGCGCCGTAGGCCCGTAAGCCGTGCGGTACTGCGCGATGGCGTCGCCCGTAATGGCGCCGCTCCAACCGTCCGAATACCAAGTACGGTAGCCGTTGCCACCACCATAAACATCCTGAAAATCAGGCTTGATGAAAGGTCTTTCAAAGGTGACGTTGGAGTTGATTTCGACGCCTACGCCCTTTGTACCCGCCCCGTTTTTGGTCGTAATCAAGATGACACCGTTGGCCGCCCGCGAGCCATAAAGTGCCGCTGCGTTGGGGCCTTTGAGTACACTGATGTCCTTGATGTTGTCGGGTGAGACTTCCGACAAGCCACCACCAAATTGTTTTTCTCCTGAAGTCATGGAATTGGAGGTGCTTTGATCAATAGGTACTCCGTCTATGACAACGAGCGGCTGGTTGTTGCCCGACACCGACGCTGCCCCGCGAATCTGCACCGAAGAACCACTCCCTGGGCCACCATTGGACGATACCCGCACCCCTGCCACGCGCCCCGAGAGGTTGTTGACGACGTTGTTGGAGCGAGCTTCCACGATGGTATTGCCTTTGATTTCTTGGACGGTGTAGCCGAGGGCTTTTTTCTCTTTCTCAATACCAAAAGCCGTCACTACGACTTCTTGGAGGGCTTTGGTGTCCACGGTAAGTTCCATGTTGATGACACTCTGTACGCCCACCAGCACTTCTTTGGTGCCATAGCCAATAAAACTAAACACCAGCGTGGCTTTATCGTCAGGCACGGTGATTTTATACATTCCTTTGGCATCGGTGGCTACACCCACCCGCGAGTCTTTGACGAGGACGTTTACGCCCGGAAGCGCACCTTCGTCTTTGGAGGAAACTGTACCCGTGATTATTTTTTGGGCAAAAGTCCCTCCCCCCAGTGCCAGTAGCACCGACAGTAGTAATAGTCTTTTCATACTTGCAAAAATGTTAAAGTGTGAATGATTTACATTCTTTTCACGCAACGCACCAACTGCGCCGAATTGGGCAGAGACAAGCCGCATTTGCTCAACCAACCTTGACAGTTGGGCGTGCGTGGCCAAGCGAGAGGAATGAATCCCCTACGGTCATCACAGCTACACGTATAGCGCTATACGCAAACGCTGACAACGTTCTTCTCCTGAAAAATTTGGTTGGAATACAGAGGATGCCTCGGCTGCTTGATTGCAGCCAAGTGCGGTGTCAAAAAAGTTTATTACATTTGACTTAAAATGGGTCTAATACCTCTTCTTTTTTGACATTCTTAGTCTCCTCCAGATGCGGCATGAAGTAACTAAAAATAGATAATACTTTGTACTTTTCCGTTAATTATTGTTCAAAACTAATAGTCAAAAAATAAAAAACAATAGAAGTTCATCTATTTTTTGCTAAAATTTCAAAAAAACATCAAAAAATAAAATAACTTATTGGTAAAATTCAAAAATACAGTAAAAAATATTGAAAATAATGTTTTTTTTATGTAAGTATATATGCTTTAAGTAAAAATAATTAAGTCTTAATTTGTGTTTAATGGAGAAAGTAAAATGTTAAACAAGATTTTTTTTGTCTAAAAAAACAGGTTTCTGGTCTTGTTTTTTGTAAAATTAAAGTATTTTAGTTAAAATAAAATTTGTTTTCTAATTGACTTTTTCCGATAATTGCACCACATTTATTAATTGAAGTTCATTCAACCGCCAAGCGAATGACCTCTACACCCAAAAATATCTTTCTTATCAATCAAAATCATTAAGACAATGAGCAACAACATGGACAGACGTGCTTTACTAAAATCAGGACTGATGACTTTTGGAGGGATGGCCATTTTGGAAGGGGCATTTGCCAATACCACCCCCACCCTCGACGCCAACGGCAACATTTACCGCAGCCCACTCGTCAGCGAACCTTTTTTGGATAATCCCAAAAACCCCAAGGCATTGATTCGTATCAACGCCAACGAAAACCCCTACGGTCCGCCCAAAACCGCCCAAAAAGCGGTGGTAGAATCGGTAGCCAACGGAAGCCGCTATTCTTGGCGTGAAATGGAAACGCTCGTGGGCAAAATTTGTAAAAAAGAAGGCGTTGTACCTACCAATGTCATGATGGGCCCAGGGTCATCGGATTTATTGGAAAAAACCGCTTTGGTACTTTTCAAAAACGGGGGCAACGTCGTTTCCGCCGATCCTACTTATATGTCTTTGGTCAATGTAGCCAAAGCCACGGGTGCTACGTGGAAAGCCGTACCTTGCAAAGCCGACTGGTCGCACGACCTCAAAGCCATGGAAGCGGCCATAGACGGTGATACCAAGATGGTCTATATCTGCAACCCCAACAACCCCATGGGCAGCATCACCGACGGCAAAGAACTGTTGGATTTTTGCAGCCGCGTATCCGAAAAAGTACCCGTCTTTGTGGATGAGGCTTATCTCGAACTGGCCGTAGGCGCCAACACCCAGAGCGTGGTGTCGCTGGTGGCACAAAACAAAAACGTCATCGTGGCGCGTACTTTCTCCAAAATCATGGGCATGGCGGGTTTGCGCGTGGGCTACATCGTGGGCTTGACAAGCACCCTCGAAAACATCCAAAAAATCACGCGCGGTGGCATGGGTATCACAGGTACGTCTATCGCGGCGGCCACGGCAGCCATAGACGACGCTGAGTTTCAGGATATGTCGCGCAAGATGAACCACGAAGTAAAAACCTACTTGTGCGAAAACTTGGACAAGATGGGCTACAAATACGTGAAGTCGTACACCAATTTCGTCATCTTCCCGATTTCTATATCTGGCAAAGAGCTTCTCAGCAAAATGATGGCCAAAAGCATCATGGTGCGCGCGTATGAGATTCAAGGCAAGCCTTGGTGCCGCGTAAGTCTCGGCACAATGGAGGAAATCAAAGCCTTCGTCAGTGCTTTGCAGGGCATAAGCTAAGATTTGCCACCCTTCCCGAAACGACCTCATCCCCAACCCTTCTCCTTGTCAAGGAGAAGGGTGTCTCGAACTTGCTTCGAGATGGGTTGAGGTAATTTCCACACACTTTTATCTAAATCCATCATGAACGACGCTTTACAAAAGACCGTCGTGCTGCTGCTTTTGATTGTTTTGGGGTTTTTGCTCAGGGCCAAATTCAAAAGCAAAGAGCGCACGAATGGCATCAAAGAGATGGTGCTATCGGTCGCATTGCCTGCTACCATTTTTATTGCTTTGATGAAAGTCACGATTGATGCCAAACTCATTATTGTACCTTTGGCGGCTTTGGCTTTCAACTTTTTCATGTATCTGCTTTTGCCTTTTTTATTGCCGCTATTTGGCATCCAAAAAGACAGTGCTACGGGGCGTACCTATACGATGCTACTGCCGTCGTTGGCCCCCGGGCTGTCGTGTTTTCCGTTTATTGCGGAGTTTTTGGGCGAAGAAAGCCTCGCCATGGCCGCTATGGCCGACGTGGGCAACAAGTTTTTTGTGTTGATATTCTTGTACGTCGTGGCCATGAATATGTTTTTGAAAAATAGCCAAAGTGAGTCTTCCAACTTGGGCAAAAAACTCAAAAGCCTTTTCAAAAGCCTCTTGAAAGAACCCATCAACGTGGTCATCTTGGTGGCACTTGTGTTGATGAGTTTGGGCATCAATTTCAAGGCTTTGCCAGCTGTCGTGGCCGACTTGTTTGACAAAACCAGCGCGATGATGACCCCTTTGGTGCTGATTTTCATCGGTTTGGCCGTAGAATTGAAAGAAAGTGGCAAACGCATCATTACGTCGGTGCTGCTGTTTCGGGCGGGGCTGACAATGCTGTTCAGCGCGTTGCTGATCACCATTTTGGGTATCAGTGATACGCACTATATGTTGTTGGCGATTGCGCTGCCGTTGAGTTCGGCGAGTTTTTGGCCGTTTGCGCACATTTCGGCTTTCAACAACCGCGAAGAAACGCTCGGTATCCCCAAAGAAAAACGGACTTTCAACCTCGAACTAAGCGTTTTGATTTTGGCATTTTCGTTGCCATTTTCAACTCTTTTGATTTTGGGTATTCTCTCGGCAGGTACTTTCTTTGCCGACATCACCACGCTCATTGTGTCGGGTTTGACTTTGATGGGCTTGGGTTTGGCACCGAGCATCGTCAAGCGGGTGTACTGGCGTTTGGCCAAAGCATAAAATAGTGTCTTTTGACCTCAACTAATCATCAATTATCGTATCAAAAGCTCCACTTGTTGGGGCTTTTGGTTTGATTGCAGCTAAACACTGAGAAAACGAGGTGCTGAGTTGGGTGCTGAAGTAGTGTAAAACCTTATAAATCAAACCAATCGCCCAACCATAAACCACTCAATCACAAATGCTTTTCGCATTATATTGGTAGAATTGCGGCAAAACCTCAATCTTTGCCCCGTCAAAGACATCTGCTCATCCAAAGTCCTCGTTTATGAAGATTGCCATTCATGGGCGCAATTTTGCCAAAGAAATTCAGCCTCCCGTACAGGTTTTGTTTGATATACTCCACCAAAAAGGCGTTGAAATGGCTATTTCCGAGTCATTTTACGCCTTTTTGAACGAAACAGGCATCCAAACGTACACCCGCAAAAGCTACGCGCACCCGCAAGGCGCACCCGACGCTGACTTTATTTTTAGTATCGGTGGCGACGGTACGCTGCTCGAATCGGTGATGCAAGCCCGGGCGCGGCAGATTCCGATTTTGGGTTTTAACACAGGCCGTTTGGGTTTTTTGGCGACGGTTTCGCCCACGGCCATCGCCGAAAGCCTCCAAAGGCTTTTTGACGAGCAGTTTCAAATCGAAAAACGAGTACTGGTGAGTGTTTCGTCGAGCGAAGACCTTTTTAATGGCTACAACTACGCCCTCAACGACTTCACGATTACCAAAACCGATACGTCTTCGATGATTACGGTACACACCTATCTCGACGACGAGTTTATGAATTCTTACTGGGCCGATGGTCTCATTGTTTCTACACCCACGGGTTCGACGGGCTACTCGTTGAGCTGTGGCGGCCCCGTGATACTCCCCAACAACCGCGTCTTTGTGATTACGCCTATCAGTCCGCACAATCTCAACGTGCGTCCGATGGTGATTCCTGACACGAGTGTGCTGCGGTTTAGCGTGGAAAGTCGCAGCAATAATTTCTTGATTTCGCTCGATTCGCGCTTTCGGATTGTGGATGGCAGCATACAACTTACGGTGCAGAAAGAACAATTCAAGGCGAAACTGGTGAAGCTCGAAGGAGATACGTTTTTGAAAACTTTGCGTACCAAACTTCATTGGGGCTTGGACGCGCGCAACTGATTTATGGCGTGATTTTTGTGGTAAAAACACCAAAATCAACCCTAAATCCGCCAAATTGTGAGGCTTACTCAATAAAAAGCCCGACTTTTGCGTTCAAAACCATGTAACATCCATCATCACCGTTCATGCACTTCAAATCAATCATCCTTTTATTTCTGTGTGGGTTGGGTATCGCCACCACCGCAGAAGCGCAACGCAGACGCAAAACCATTTTTGAGCAATATTCTACCGTCGGCGTGGGACTCGGCACATCGAGCTACATGGGCGAGTTGGCCCCTTATCGTAGCCCTTTCAATACGGTTTTTAAAATGATGCGTTGGAACCTAAACGGCTCTTATACGAGGCATTTTACGCCCAACTTGGCCGCGCGCGTAGGGCTTACCTGGGCGATGGTTGCGGGCGACGATGAGTTTTACAATCGCGGTGGCAAGCCCTTTCCCAGCAACTACGTGCGCAACCTGCACTTTCGCAATAGCATGAAAGAAATCAGTGTGGTGGGGATTTATAAATTCAGAGACGATGGCCGTAATTCCAACCGAAGAGTGGCGTTTTCACCCTACATCTTTGCCGGGATTGCCGCACTCGCTCACAATCCCAAAGCCAAAGTTCCAGAAGTAGGTGGTGTGACTGGGACTCTTTACGAAAATGCGGGCAATTGGGTCAGCCTTCAACCCCTCGGTACCGAAGGACAAGGACAGCCCGGCTATCGCGACCCGTACTCGTTGGTGACTTACTCCATTCCGTTTGGATTGGGCTTTACGTGGCGTATCAATGCCCGCTGGAATTTTAGCGTAGAAGGCGGCTTCCGTTTTACAGGCTCTGACTTCTTAGATGATATTAGCGATAGATACCCCGACCCCAACGTACTCAAAAACGATTTGGCCAAAGATATGTCCAACCGTACTTTGGAAGAAGTATCAGCCCGCACAGGACGAAACAGGGCTTCAATCGTAGCCCGTATCGTAAATCCCAATGAACCATCTGCCGACCCCTTTGCCAATGGTCCACTTACGGGCTATGATGTGGGTGATTTGCGCGGCAATGTACAACGTAACGACGCCTATTTGCTTTCGAGCTTTACGGTTAGCTATGTGATTCCAAGCAAAATCAAGTGTCCACCTATTAAGTAGTGTGTTAATCGTTATTGGTTATTCGTAGTTTCATTTTTTGTGATACTCCAACTCCTCTCAAATTTGCGAAACTTCATTTTTTTATTGCTCAATGGCTTCCTTTGGGGAGCCTTTTGTTTCGACGTACAGGCGCAGCGTATCAACATCGGCGGTGGCGTGGGCGGCTTCAATTACAAAGGAGACATGTCGCCAACTTTCAATCCGCGCAATTATCTGCCTGGGGGTCATTTGCTTTTTCGGTACAATGCCAGCCCTGCGGTATCATTCAAACTCGCGGGTACATTGGGGATAGCAGGTGCCAAAGACAGCCGTTCGTCTGACCCGTTTATCCAAAATCGCAACCAATCTTTTCGTACCAACGTACTCGAATGGAGTGCCATCACTGAGTATAATTTCTTGAATTATAGCCAAAAACGCAAAGCGAACAACTGGACTCCGTATCTTTTTGGGGGAGTGAGTTATTACAATTTTTCGCCCCAACCCCAAACCTCTGATTACAAAACTGCCCAACTCAATATTCCCTACGGCGTGGGGGTCAAGTGGGAGTTTCGGAGGCCGTGGAGTATTGAGGTCGAGTTTGGCACGCGCAAATTGTTCACCGATTATTTCGATGATTTGGGTGACAACATCCCCCTTTCCCAACGCACCCGATTGGGCAATCCCGCCCTGCGCGACCAGTACTACTACACTTCCATTACGCTTAGTTATACTTTTTACACCATCTTCTGTCCGCCCAGTTTTTCGGTTGAATAGTCCTTCCCATGAAACTCTACTTGCATCGCTTTGACTTGCGTTTGAAGCATACGTTTACCATCGCTCACGACTCGCGCGACGTGCAGCCCATCCTCATCGTAGAGCTACGCGACGGCGACCTTAGCGGCTACGGAGAAGCCACTTCCAACAAATACTACCAAGTCACGATTGAGGGAATGATGGATGTACTCACTCAAATCCAACCACTCATCGAAACCCACGACCTGCGTTCACCCGAAGATTTTTGGACCCTGACCAACAAGCACCTCGCCGCACATCCTTTTGCCCAATGTGCCTTAGACGAAGCCGCCAACGACCTTTGGGCCAAAAAACGTGGTCAAAGACTCTACGAAGCGTGGGGGCTTTCGGTGGAGCAGATTCCCATGACCAACTACACCATCGGCATAGACAGTGTCGAAAAAATGGTGGCTAAAATGCTCGAATTCCCGTGGCCGCTCTACAAAATCAAATTGGGTACAGCCGACGACCTCGCCCTCGTGCGTGAGCTACGCCGTCATACCAGTGCCACGTTTCGGATTGATGCCAACTGCGCCTGGACCGCCGACCAAGCCATCGCCTACGCGCCCGAACTCAAAGCACTTGGCGTGGAGTTTATTGAGCAGCCTCTCAAAGCCGACGATTGGGACGGGATGAAGCAGGTGTTTGAAAAAAGTGTACTGCCCTGTATCGCCGACGAAAGCTGCATCGTAGAAACCGACGTCGCCCGATGTGCGGGGTATTTTCACGGGGTCAATGTAAAACTCACCAAATGCGGTGGCCTCACACCCGCCCGCAGGATGCTTGCCCAAGCCCAAGCCCTCGGCCTGAAAACGATGGTAGGCTGCATGAACGAAAGCAGCGTCGGGATTTCGGCCATCGCGCACTTGCTGCCCCTGCTCGATTATGTGGACATGGACGGCAGCCTGCTCATCGCCAACGACCCCGCCACAGGGGTCAGCTTCGACTACGGTAAAGTCATTTTTGCCAACGAAAACGGGACAGGGGCAAGGTTGGGCTAACTCGCTTAAAGAAATTTCAGGATAGTAATTTTGTTTCCAAAATCACCCTAAACTGTCGAAGAATAGCAATAATTTGGAATAATTCTTCACGATCGGTACTATCGTAAGATTTTGAAACACAGTAACTTTTCCCTTCCATCGTAACAAAACGCCAACTTTTTCCTACAATTTCGCAGCCGTAAAGGGGCTTGCCGTCGCTGTTTTCGGTTTGGGCTATTAAAAACGCCTCCAAAAGTTGCGCCATCGGGTCGCCAGAGGGATTTTTTTCAGGTTTGTATTCTTGGAAGTGAAAAAATGGTCGTTGCATATAATCCAACACCCCTTTGGCCAGTACAAAATCAGCCTTTACAGAAAGGCGGTGCCCTTCGACAACCGCCTCTAATTTTTTATCAAAAAAGGACACAAAGCCTCTATCCTCCTCCAACATGCCGCCCAAATCCAAAATGTGGCTAATAAATTTCATCTTCAAATCTTCTTCACTCCACGAAGCCACTTTATTGGTTTTTTGGGCAATCCGCTCAAAATTTGCTTGCTCATAAACGTCAAATGTCGGCAATTCCGCACTAACCCATTCTGACATCAGAGAGGTGTAGTGTCTATCTATTTTGGTGAGGCCAAAGGTGACTATCATCTCACCTTCGCGCCATTCTTTTTTCTTTGCCATCTTAAATTTGATTTAAAACCGAAAGTTTTCTATCTCACCCAACTCTCCACTTCTTCTTTTTTAGGCATGGGGGCTTCGATTTTGAGTTTTTTGCGCATCCCGCCCAAGTCGTTGAAAATTTTGTTGGGATTGGCGCCTTTGAGCGATTCGAGCGTCAAAAAGCCCATTTTTTGAAGGGCTGGTACGTATTCGGCAGGGATCTGAATACTTGGGCTGTTGGTCATAATCATCGAAAGGCGGTCTATGCCAATACCGATACCCGCCGTGGGGGGCATACCGTATTCGAGGGCGCGGAGGAAGTCGTCGTCCATGGCCATGGCTTCTTCGTCGCCGCGCTCGGCCAAGCGCAGTTGCTCTTCAAAACGCTCGCGCTGGTCTATCGGGTCGTTGAGCTCGGAGTAAGCGTTGCAGATTTCTTTGCCGTTGCATATCCCTTCAAAACGCTCGACCAAGCCCACTTTGCTGCGGTGTTTTTTGGTCAATGGCGACATTTCGACGGGGTAGTCGGTGATGAACGTGGGCTGAATGAGTAAGTGTTCTACTTTTTCACCAAAAATCTCGTCAATCAACTTGGCCGCGCCCATGGTGTCATCTACTTCGATGCCCATGCCTTTGGCTACGTCGCGGAGTTGGGCTTCGTCCATGCCGTCAATATTGATTCCCGTAAAGGCTTCGATGGCTTCAAACATGGTGTAGCGTTTCCACGGACGCTGAAAATCAATCAGATGCTCTCCTACTTGTACTTTGGTGTCGCCGTGTAGGGCAATGGCCACTTGCTCAATCATTTCCTCGGTGGTGTCCATCATCCAATTGTAATCTTTGTAGGCCACATAAAACTCCACCTGTGTAAACTCAGGGTTGTGGAAGCGGCTCATGCCTTCGTTGCGAAAGTCTTTGGCAAACTCAAA
>JALOLW010000262.1 GCA_025455795.1 Spirosomataceae bacterium | reverse complement strand
CTCTATCAAACCAATTGGGGCCAGAAAAAACTCATTTTTCGCTTTCCTAAAGATAGTATTGATTATAAGCAACTCTCTGAATACGACATTGATAGAGGCGGCTTGACAGGCTATACCACTGAGATACGGGTTTGGAAAACAAAAGAGTATGTCTTGGTAAATATCGAATATTGTGACGACGACTATGAAGATTGGGTTGAAGAAGATGACAACTCGTTGGACAATATGCTCCAACTACGAACCGATATGATGAATGGAGATTTTAGCTGTTTGTATGCTTTTTGGCTCAAACTTTTGCAAATGCAGGAAGAATCAGAGGATGATGAAGATGAATATGCCGACGAACTCCCTGCTATTCCGCTCGGTTTGGCCAAACCCTCACCGAGTTTACAGTCGTTCATAGCGTTTTTTGATATTGACGAGCATCTTGTCAAAACGGCAGGGTTTTTTGTCAATCCTTCCAAAAGAGAGGAAGTTGATTGGGCTTCGGCAGTAGCCAAAATGAAAGAAAAAGACAAGAATGAGTGGCTGTTACGGTTGATTGAAGGAGAAACTCTGCTGGATGTCAAACTCAAAAAGCAGTTTATGGGTACTACATCAAGCCCCGCCCAAAATAGACCCACCTACAAAGAAATCGTAGCAAAAGCCTAAACAATACCCCCCAAAACAAAATAAGCCAGCCGAAAAACTCGACTGGCTTAGGTGGGCCCACTTGGGATCGAACCAAGCACCTACTGATTCACTTTCCACGGCTTTCGCCATGTAGTCGGACTATCTCACCACCTTCGACACAACTCGTTAAGGTGAGGGGCGTTTTTAGAAGCTTATTGGTTGGTTTCCTCACTTCTTAGTCTCTGCACCTTCCAAGCTACTTTTAAACCGTTCGCTTGACTTGGCTCAGGATTACCATCGGCATTATCCGTTAAGGCTTCCCTGAATTAACCCCTTTCACTCTGTTGATTTCTCAGCAGAGGCACCACGTAAAAGGCTTTGGCTACCAAAGAGCTTTACACGATGAGTCAGTTGCTCTAACCGAATGAGCTATAGGCCCAGTTTCAATTTGAAAAGATTTTATGATTGCCTGATAAATCGAAAATCTCTAAAACCGCTTCAAACGAAGCATCAAACTTGCGATTGATACTTGACGCAAAAGTAGAAAAAAACATTGAATTGCACAAAAATTCTTACCTTCGCCTTTGTAAACAACCTGTGATGTAACCACTTTTATGGCAAAGACACTTCCTGCTCCGTACGCACATCCGTACAAGATTGATGCTCGTTTCAAAAAATCTGCCGTCTATTTTTCAATGGAATTTGCTGTGGATCAAGCCCTTAAAACCTATTCTGGGGGATTAGGGTTTTTGGCAGGTTCGCACGTCAAAAGCGCCCACGACTTGCGCCAAAACCTCGTCGGTATCGGGATGCTGTGGAAGTACGGCTACTACGACCAAGTACGCAACGCCGACAACAGCATGGTGCCGCAATTTCGGGAGAAAATGTATAGTTTTCTGAAAGATACGGGCGTGCGTTTTCAAATCACCATCGCCAATAAGCCCGTTTGGGTCGCGGCCTATTTTCTTGACCCCAAGCATTTTGGCACGATTCCGATGTTTTTCTTGACTACCGACACCGACGGCAACGACGTCTGGGCCCGTAATATTTCGTATCGCCTCTACGATGCCGACCCTGCCGTGAAAGTGATGCAGTGCATGGTACTGGGGATTGGTGGCGCAAAATTTTTGGACCAAATCGGCTACGAACCCGATATTTATCACCTCAACGAAGCCCACGCGGTATCGTCGGTGTTTTATTTGTACAAAAAATGGGGCAAAACCGCCGAAGTAAAAAAACACTTGGTGTTTACGACGCACACCCCCGAAGAAGCTGGTAACGAAAAACACGACATTCACTTTTTGGACAGCTTGAATTTTTTTGCGGGCGTACCGATGAGCGAAGTTCGCAAAATCACCGGCATCCACGACAATACCTTCAACCACTCTCTGGCGGCGTTGCGGTTGAGTCACAAAGCCAATGCCGTCTCTAAACTTCACGGTGAAGTGTCGCGCAAGATGTGGAGCTGGGCCGACAATATCTGCGATATCACGCACGTGACCAACTCCCAACACAAAGGCTACTGGGCTGACGCCGAACTCGAAAAAGCACGGGTCAAAGGCGATTTGAAGGCGATTCAGAAGCGCAAAAAAGAGTTGAAAGCCACGCTTTTCAAAACCGTAGCCGACCAAGCGGGCAAGCTCTTCGACCCTCAGGTGCTGACCATCGTGTGGGCGCGGCGATTTGCGGGCTACAAACGCCCCGACCTCCTCACCCGCGACCGCGAGCGTTTTGACCGACTGATGAACAACCCCAAATATCCCGTGCAGTTTGTGTGGGCAGGAAAGCCTTATCCCAAAGACGAAGGCGCGATTTACACTTTCAATCAGTTGTATTATCTGAGTCATTTGTACCCCAACATGGCCGTGCTGACGGGCTACGAACTCGCGCTCTCCAAACTTCTCAAAGACGGCTCTGACCTCTGGCTCAATACCCCCATCGTGACGCGCGAAGCATCTGGTACAAGCGGCATGACGGCTGCCATGAACGCCAGCATCAACTTTTCGACCTACGACGGTTGGATTTGTGAGTTTGCCAAACAGGCCGAAAACGCCTTCATTGTTCCCGTCGCTTCTGACCAAAATCGTGACTACGAGGACATTAGCAATATGCTCGACATGCTCGAAAACGAAATCTTGCCGATGTACTACGACCGCCCCGACGATTGGAACAAGCTCTGCCTCCAAAGCATGAACGATGTAGCGGGCTTTTTCAACTCCGACCGCATGGCTGCTGAATATTACGAGAAGGTGTATTGAGTATTGCGTAGAGTGTATTGAGTATTGCGTAGAGTGTATTGAGTATTGCGTAGGGCTATCGAGTTTTGAGTAGATTGGGGTCTGTGGTATCTTCGTAAAATACCAACAATAACTGCTCCAACTCAATACACGATACTTACTACTCAATACTTACACACACAAATGTCTGCCTCAACGCTTCCGCAGCGCGTCTCTTCGATGGATGCCTACCGTGGTTTTGTGATGTTTTTGATGATGGCCGAAGTCTTGGAGTTGGGTCACATCTCCAAATCGCTGCCTGACAGTGCCTTTTGGGCATTTTTGGCTTTTCACCAAGACCACGTGGCGTGGGTTGGTTGTTCATTACACGATTTGATTCAGCCTTCGTTTTCGTTTTTGGTCGGCGTGGCGTTGCCCTACTCAGTGGCAAGCCGCATGGCACAGGGACAAAACTTCCGAAGTTTGATGGGGCATACCATTCAGCGGGCTTTGATTCTGATTTTCTTGGGCATTTTTCTACGCTCCATGCACCGCGAACAAACCAATTTTACGTTTGAAGATACACTCACCCAAATCGGTTTGGGTTATCCCTTCTTGTTTTGGTTGGGTTTTCGGTCGTTCAAAACCCAGCTCATCGCTTTGGCGGTAATTTTAGGGGGATATTGGTTGGCGTTTGCCCTTTATCCGCTTCCGGGTGCGGCTTTCAACTACGAAGCCGTGGGCGTAGCGGCCAACTGGGAACACAATTTGACGGGTTTTGCGGCACATTGGAACAAAAACACCAATTTGGCATGGGCTTTTGACCAGTGGTTTCTGAACCTTTTTCCGCGCGAAAAAGAGTTTATCCGCAACGGTGGCGGCTATGCTACGCTCAGTTTTGTTCCGACTCTCGGCACGATGGTTTTGGGGCTTTTGGCGGGCAATTGGCTCAAAGACAACACCTTGCCGAAAGAAAAAATCAAGCGTTTTGCCACGGTAGGCGTAGGACTTTTGGTGGTTGGCTCATTGCTGAATTGGCTCGGTATTTGTCCCAATGTGAAGCGAATTTGGACACCCACTTGGACGCTTTTTAGCGGTGGTTGGTGCTTTTTGTTGTTGGCGGTATTTTACTGGTTGGTGGATGTACAGGGTTATAAAAAAGCTTTTTTCTGGCTCATTATCATCGGTATGAACTCCATCGCAGCCTACGTTATTTCCCACACGATTTCTGATTTTATTCATCATTCTTTCCAAATACACCTTTCCCAAACCTACGACCAATGGCTCGGGCAGCATTACGCTTCGCTGGTGCGCGGGGGCGCGATTCTGCTCGGTGAATGGCTCATTTTGTACTGGATGTACCGCAATCGGATTTTTGTCAGGATTTAAACCGTATCTTTGTGGGACTATTTTCCTACAAAAACTATGCAAAAATTCGTTTGGCTGTGGTTGATAACAGCTTTGAGTGCGGCAGCGTTTAGCGTCAAAAGTGAGCAATATTCTTATCCAAAACCGCAGGGGTATGTGGATACGACCAAAAAAGACACGACTCGCAAAGATACAGTTCGCAAAGAACTCCCACGGATAGGACTCCAACGTGACACCACCTACCGCCCCGATACCGCCCAGCAAACCCCCAAAGTGACGATTGCCGTAGCCGACTTGTCGCACCTGTACGTGTGTCCACAAGCGAGTATCGTGGTGAATTTTTCGACCGAAGGCCCGTTCAAAGAAGAAAATCTGTTTCACATCTTGATGACCGACGGCGCGGGCAAGTTTGCAGTAGTCATGGATTCGGTCAAAAGTAGTCCAGTACGGCTCACTATTCCCGCCGACCGGGCAGGCATGGTGCTGCTCAAAGTGGCTTCTACTCAACCCGCCTCCGAAAGCAAGCCTACCCGTCTCAACGTCCTGCCGCTACCACACGCCCGCATAGATTTGACCGACGGCACGTCCATTAGCAAAATTGGCCCAGGGCAAACCGCCGCCTATCGCGTCAATCTCTCGGGGGCAGCACCGTGGTCGTTCAAACTGTCAGATGGTACTACCGTTGTCAATACCTTCGTCAATCCTTACACCGCCATTGTAACCGCCGAAGAAACCATCAATTACGGTGTAACCGACGTGAGCAATTCTTGCGGTTCGGGTACGACCTCGGGGCAGGTGTTGGTGCAGGTGAGTCAAGATACGTTGCCCGTTATTTCGCTCAAAGCCGCGCCCAGAGATGGGTATCGGGTGTGTACAGGTACGCCCTTTCAGGTCAATTTCAACGCCACGGGTAAGTTCAAAATAGGCAACGGTTTTGTGGTGCAAATCAGCGATTCGACGGGACAAAACTTCCGAAATATCTCCGAACTCGCCCCCGAAAGCCCGATGATGGTCAAAACCCCCGCCATGCCATCGGGTTGGTACAAACTGCGGGTGGTTTCGACTTTCCCCACAGCGTCAAGCGACACCGCCGACATCCGTATCGCTGCCCCTGCCTCGGCCATGCTACGCCCCGATTCGCTCCAAATCGCCGAAGGAGGCTCTACCAATCTCACGCTTGATTTCAAAGGCGACGGGCCGTGGTTTTATTTACTTTCTGACGGTAGCTACCAAGCCGATATTCGCACCACGCCGCACACGGTGCGCGTCAATCCTATCAATCCTTCGTCGTTCACCATCACCTCAGCGGGCGGTTACTGTGGGGTAGGGAATTTTGCGGGAAAGGCTTTTGTCAAAGTAAAAATCCCCGAAACGAGTATCACAACGGGCGATTTGTCGAACATGATTATCTGCGCCAATACCGAAATCACCGTGCCGTTCAAGACCACGGGGCGATTTGACAAACTCAATCAATTTGTGATTCAAATCAAAGATACGAGCGGCGCCTGGGTCAATCTCCCCACCACCCGCAACGCCGAGGTATTCAAGGCCCGCATCACGCCGCCCGTTTTGACAGATACGCTTACTACTCAACAAATACGGGTCGTTTCGACCGCCCCCGTTGTAGAAGGCAAACCCACTACGCTCAAAGTCTATATGCCCAACGCTGCCCAGGCACGTGTAGTAGGCGGGGGCATCATTCGCCCAAGCGGCGCGGCGCGCGTGAGAATTTCTTTCAAAAATGGCCTCCCGCCTTGGTCTTTTACCCTTTCAGACGGGACGACCGTCAATGGTACGTTCATCAACCCCTACCAAATGACCGTGAGTACAAAATCACCATTCTCAACAACGTCTGTGGTACGGGTACGGCGGTGGGCAGCGCGACGGTACGGGTAGAAAATTAAGAGTAAATTTTGTTGAAAATGTTATTTTTGCTCAAACGACAACACCAACCAAGACATGAAAATAGGCGATAAAATACGACATCTGCGCGTGATGCGTGACATCAAGCGCGAGACATTGGCCAAAGAATTGGGTATCTCCCTCCGCACTTACGGCGATATTGAGCGCAATATCTCTGGTGCTATCACCCCCGAAAGAATAGAGAAAATAGCC
>JALOLW010000261.1 GCA_025455795.1 Spirosomataceae bacterium | reverse complement strand
ACGCACGGCACTGCCAATGCCCGAGGGGTTATTGACCACCGTTACGCCAGCGATTTTGCCCGCCAACTGACTCACAACGTTGGTTTCGCGGGCTTGACTAATAGAGGTGTTGTCAATCTTCTGCGTCACGTAGCCGAGGGTACGCTGCTGTTTTGAAATCCCGAGGGCAGTTACTACCACTTCGTTGAGCACCGTGGCCGACGGAAGCAAGGTTACTTCAACGTTGGTTTGGTTGCCTACCACCAACTCGCGGGCGTCAAAACCCACAAAAGAGAAGACCAACGTGCTTTTGGCAGGTACATTGATGCTAAATTTTCCTTCGCCGTTGGTGGTCGTGCCGATGGTCGTTCCTTTGACCACTACCGATACCCCCGGGAGGGCTTCGTTTTTGTCGGCAGACAACACCGTACCGCTCACGCGCTTCTCCTGCGCCCACGTGCCAAAAGACACTAAAAAAGCCAACAAAGCACTCATTGTGAGGCGATTGCTGGCTCGTTTTTTTGTAAAAAACTGCAACATAGTTTGGATGAAATTTGGGTTAAAAAATCAACCGCAAAAGTCATCATTTACTGTTGTGCAAGGATTAAATCATTGTTAAGGATTCGTAAAAGTATGCGCATGAACGAATCAAAAAAATAACGAAAATTTTGATAACAAAACCGTAAAGAATCAAGTTTGAAACAACTCAATAACGCTAAACGGACTACTATTCCTTTGCTTTTTTTGATTCTGTTAAAGGTTCACCGTCTGGTACTAAACAACAGATTATCTTGGCAATTTCTCCTTTTTTAGGCCGCACTATGACGAAATGATTGTGCAAATAACCAACCATAGCCACTCGTATTTGAGTCTTTTTGGAAAACAATGGTAGTTTCACAGAAGCTTTGTTGATAGATACTGGTTGATACTCCCCATTCTTTTTAATCAATATACCCGCTCCTACAATTTTTTCACCATTGGTACAATCAACTATTTCTATCAATGTTTCATTGACTAATTTTTTGGAATAGGGGTTATGCTCAATAAACAATCCCCCGTGAGGTAGGCTTTGCCTGCTACACCCCAATCCCAAAAAAGTGAAAGCCAATAAACAGGCGAGAGATGCTTTATGGCTTATTTTCTTTCTGTTGTGGTGGATTTTCATGGACATCTTTTCTTGTTCGTTCTTGACAGTAAAGTTACGTTTTACCACGATTTCACAGCGAAGAAACTACTTTTTTTGTGTATTCAGCCGATTTAGCCGATTTACTTTACAAAATTCTTACGCCCTCAAAAATGTACAATTCTACGATTTATTTTCAGTTATTCTTGAATTAACAATTACGTAACATTTTGATAACATTTGAATCTTACCTTTGCCAAATTTTTAACAAAAAAATCATTTTTACTTCACAAAAATCGTTTTTTCACTCTAAAAACCAATTTAATCTATGAAATGTAAACAACTACTCATGTTGGTAGCGTCTTGGCTTTGTTCAATTTCGCTCTATGCCCAAGTCACGACGGCTTCTATGAACGGGGCCATCACCGACGAAAAAGGCGAGGGCTTGTTTGGGGCTACCGTTTTGGCCAAACACCTTCCTTCGGGTACGCAGTATGGGGTGGCTACTATCAACGATGGGCGTTTTACCATCCCCAACATGCGCGTAGGCGGCCCATACGAAGTGACGGTGAGCTACGTAGGCTACAAAGCCGAAAAATACGAGGGCATCAACCTCCAACTCGGTCAGAAGTTTGTCCTCAATGTCAAACTCAAAGCCGAAGGGGCTACGCTGCAAGAAGTGGTGGTCAAAGCCGACCCCGTGCTCAACAGCACCCGCACGGGCGCCGCTACCAACATTGACAATTTGCAGTTGCAGACCTTGCCAACCATCTCTCGCTCGGCGGCAGATTATACGCGCCTTACGCCGTTGGCGGCAGAAGGCGGCTCGTTTGGGGGGCGCAACAGTCAGTACAACAACTACTCGCTCGACGGGGCGATTTTCAACAACCCCTTCGGGCTGGATGCCGCTACTCCCGGCGGACAAACCGACGCGCAGGCGGTTTCGCTCGATGCCATTGACCAAATCCAAGTGGCCGTTGCACCCTACGACGTGACCCAAGCGGGTTTTACGGGTGCGTCGGTCAATGCCGTTACTAAATCAGGAACGAACACTTTTACGGGAACGGCGTTTGCGTTTTTTCGCAACAAAAACATGATTGGAGTCAATGTAGAAGATACCAAAGTAACGCGCGGCGAATTGAGCGCGTTGCAGACGGGTTTTGCTTTTGGCGGCCCTATCATCAAAGACAAACTGTTTTTCTTTGCCAACTTCGAGTTGGAGCGTCGTTCTGACTTGGGTTCTTACTTTTTGGCCGCTCGCCCCGGCGTATCTGGGGCCAACGTGTCGCGGGTGTTGGCCGCTGATTTAGACAATGTTTCGAGTTTGCTTCGCTCGGTTCACAACTACGAAACGGGGGCGTACGAGAACTTCAAACACAATGCCGATAACTACAAAGGCTTGTTTAAATTGGACTGGAACATCAACCAAAACCACAAGCTGTCGGCTACGGTCAATTTCTTGGATGCCTTCAAAGACAAACCTGCCAACCCTACGGCCATCGGTCGGCGCGGGCCAGATGCCCTTACTTTGCAGTTTGCCAATTCGGGCTACCGCATCAACAACAACATCTTGTCGGGCATCATAGACCTAAAATCGCAGTTTGGCAGCAAGTTTGCCAACAAACTCCAAATCGGCTTCACGCAGTTTAACGACGCCCGCGACCCCTTTTCGCAGCCGTTTCCAGTGTTGAACTTTGCCAAAGACGGGGTACGCTACATTGTGGCAGGTCACGAGCCGTTTTCTATCAACAACCGCCTCGACCAGCGCGTGTTTCAGTTTACCGACAACTTCAACATTTACGCGGGTAAGCACACCCTCACGTTTGGTACGAGTTTAGAGCGTTTTAGCTTCGACAACTCCTTCAACCTCACGGCCTACGGCGCACGGGTATTCTTTGGTCCTGGCGAAGATATTGCTACGGCGGCTACGTTTATTCGTTCCAAAGGTTTTGCCGACGAAGTGGCTGCCGCTCGTGCTGCCTTTACCAACAACAACGCCAAAGGCTCGTGGGCATTGGCCCAAACTACGCTCGGTCAGTGGGCTATTTATGGCCAGGACGAATTTGCCGCCAACGATAAGCTGACCCTTACTTACGGTTTGCGCGTGGACATGCCGCTGTATTTCAACACGCCACAGTTGGCCGAGGAAAACATCAAGCGGGTAGGCGACTACCAGCCCAATGTTCAGTATTATAATGGTGATGCCCAGCCCGTCAAGTTGAGCAGCACGACACTCCCCGCCCAAAAACCGTTGTTTTCGCCACGAATAGGCTTTAATTATGACCTCAAAGGCGACCGCACGCAGCAGTTGCGCGGTGGCTCGGGCTTGTTTACGGGTCGTTTTCCGTTTGTGTGGATTGGCAACCAAGTCGCCAACCCTGCCTTTTATTTCTACTGTGTCACCGACCCCAACTTCAAATTTCCGCAAGTGTGGCGCACCAATTTGGGCTACGACCACAAGTTCAAAAACGGCCTCTTGCTCTCGGCTGACGTGATTTATACCAAAGACATCAACGCCGTGATGGTGCAAAACTGGGGCCTGAAAACACCAACGGGCCGTTTGCAAGGCGTGGATGGTCGCCCTGTCTATACTGACAATGACCGCGCGAAACATGATTTTGGCGGAGTAACCAATGCGTATGTGTTTACCAACAACAACTTGGGCAGCACTTTCAACCTGCAACTCCAAGCCGAAAAATTGTGGAACAACGGCTGGTTTGCCAAGTTGGGTTACAACTTCTTGGATGCCCGCGACGGTGCTTCTACCACCGTGGAGATTTCATCGGACGTGTTTGATTTGAACCCCGCCGACGTGCAGAACTCCAACCGCCCGATTTTGGGACCTTCACCTTTTGGCAACCGTCACCGAGTGATAGGTATATTGGCCAAGAAATTTGTCTATAGCGGTGGCAAATGGGCTACCAACTTCTCGTTGTTTAGCGAATACGTGCAAGGCAACCGTTACAGTTTCACCTATTCGGGCGACATCAACAACGACGGCGGCTTCAACAACGACTTGATGTTTATTCCTACCGATGCGCAGATTGACCAAATGCGTTTTTCGGGCAACGCGGCCCAACAATCGGCGCAACGCGCTGGTTTGAAGTCGTTTATTGCCCAAGACGAGTATTTGAGTGGCCGTCGTGGTCAGTACGCCGAGAAGTTTGCGTCGTTGAATCCGTGGTACTCAAAGTGGGATTTGCGGATTTTGCAAGATTACAACCTGCCCAACAAAAACGTCATTCAGTTGAGTGTGGACGTGTTGAACCTGGGCAATTTGATTAGCTCCAATTGGGGCGTGCGTCAGTTGGCCTCTTCGACGCGTTTGGCGCAACCATTGGGGGTACTCGTCGAAAACGGTGTGCCTACGTACAGTTTCGACGCTTCGCAACGCCAAACGTACTTCAACGATTTTACGCTCAATTCGCGCTGGCAAGTGCAGGTGGGTTTGCGCTATCGTTTCTAATTTTCCAATGCACATTTGACACCAAAGCCCTCGCCAAAAGCGGGGGCTTTTTGAAAAAAAACAGGGCGCAACTGCACCCTGTTTTTCATAAAACCACTATTTAACCTATGATAAAAACTATTACTTCAAAAGCCACATCAAATCATTGATGTCATCTTTGCCCGCGTATTGGGCCGAAAGCGTTGATTTGTAGTTTTCTACGTTGGTGGTGCGCTCGGTGGCAGGGTACTGCCAACGCTTCGGAATACGGTTACTGTTGCCCGTGCCTACACCCGTCAGAAATGTGGGTATGCCCGTGCGACGGTTGTTGTAAAATGCCTCCAAACCAGAGTTTTGGAAGAAAGCGATGTACTTCTGCGTCAAGATTTGGTTCAAGCCCGTGGCGTTGTTGCCCGCGTATTTGACCAACGTACCGTTGAGATACGTAGTCAAGGCCGCCGCGTCGGTGATGCCGTAGTGGCTCATGGAAGCAGCGATGCCACGGCGATACCACTCGGTGGCGTCGCCTGTGGCCCAGCCACGGTTGATGCCCTCGGCCACGTTGAAGCACATCTCAGGATAACCGATGATGAACAAAGGCTCGCCCGCGTCGTTGGCGTAGTAACGTGAACGTTTCTGAAACGAATACTCCCCTTTGAGGGCTTTGGTACTCATGTCGGCCAAATCTTCGCCCGAGCTTGCCCCTGTGTATGCCTCATAATCAGTGGCTTTGAGGCCCGCTTTGATTTTGGCTTCGGCGGGTTCGGCTACGGCAAAAATGCGGGGGTCACGGCGGGCTACCAACAAATCAACGTAGGTTTTGGCCATGTTTTCGCGGGTGGCGTTGAAGCCAAAGTTCGACGGATTGCGCGGGTACTTGTTGAAGTTGTTGAAAATGTACTGCAAGTTGTCGCTCATGGCGGTCATCACTGGAAACTTCGTCGGGTTGCCCATCATTTCGGCAAAACGCTGCTTCACTTGCAGTTCGCTGTCGGATTCTTGTTTGCTCAAATTGACCAACACGCGCAGCTTGAACGAATTGACGACGCGCTGCCACTTACGGAGGTCGTTGCCGAGGTAAATATCACCCGCCAAGTTGCGGTCGCCTTTGGCAATGAGCGCGGCGAGGTCGTCGTTGGCACTATCGAGCCACTTCAACACCTGCACATAAACAGCTTTTTGTGAATCATACTTGGGCGTGGCCATGTCTAAGCCTTTGAGGGCATCGTTGAGCGGGACATCGCCCACGCGCTTGGTCATATCTTCGTAAAAATACGCCCGAAAGAACTTACCCAACGCGCTGTATGGGTTTTGGTCGGCCAAGCCTGAGCGTTTGGCTTCTTCTTCCATTTTGACGACGTTTTTGAGCGTAAAAAACGAAAAATCGGTCGTTGTCCAAGTGTATTCGTTGGTGGCGTAGTAGTTGTAGTTCGTGTACATATCGCTCAACACCCCGTGCAGCACCAACGAAGCGGGCGCATTGACCGCGCGGTTGGGGTCTTTTTCGAGAACGGCAAAGTCTTGGCAGCCGAAAAAGCTAATTGTGAATAGCAGAATGACTGAATGATTGAATATTTTTTTCATCTCAATAAAGTTTATAAATGATTGAATGAGAGATATTTCCATTGGCTTTATTGGAACACGGATTGGATGGATTTAACGGGTTTGAGCGGATAAAAATCCTTCTAAATCTATCCAATCCGTTCAATCCGTGTTCTATATTTTTCAAAAGTATTGAAACCGCACGAGCAGCCTCGTTACCCCTCAAAACTGATTTCTAAAACGTCAAATTTACATTGATACCGTAGCGACGCATGGTGGGCGTTTGGAGGTCTGAGCTACCTTGTGAGCCAGCGGCAAACTGGTCGAGGTCAATGTCTTTCTTTTCGGCAAAGTACAACAAATTGCGCCCTACGATA
>JALOLW010000260.1 GCA_025455795.1 Spirosomataceae bacterium | reverse complement strand
GCCCTGCATGATCCGCATTGGACGAAAAATTACAAACGGGAATAACAATGGCAAAGATGACCCTAGGGCCTGCCACTGAAGCGCGAAAACAGAAACAAACTTGTGCACTCAAAACTAGTAGCTTCGCCAAGAAAAGATTCAATTGCATTGTTTTTTCAAATCAAAATCCTAAACGAAAATGCACTTACAAGAAGAACACTATCAAAGTTTCTCACTATCAAAGTTTCTTCAATTGTATTTCAATTGGCAATGACCCAACCTTTGAGGGTGCTGTCGCTTGCTCCGCTCACGAACTGCCGGTTTTGGTCGAACACTTTGCAACAAAATACCATGGATTCATGGCCGACGATGGTATGGATGCAAGATTTTTTCTCATAGGTTAGGTTAGGAGAGAAAAACCAGTAGCACTTGCTGCTGGTTTTTTTGTGTGACAGACTACCATTGGATAACTTTACACAAAGTTTATGCTTCTTTATTCGCTGTAAATCAGTGGATTAGTGTCTGCTAATAGGCAACACGTTACTTATTGTTGTGCATATAGTCATAAAAATGTTATATTGCATTTACAAACTTATATCTACAATCGTATGTCATTGAAAAAAACAGTATTCGTATCCACCCTATTCGTGAATTGCTACTTCATTGGTCTTTTTAATGCACATTCACAAACCGCGTCCAGGCTCGTGACGGGGGTTGATGTGGGGGTAGCTTGGCAAAACAAAGGTTACGCGCCGAGTTTGCATTATTATCAAATGCTTAAAATAGGCGGTTCGGGCGTGTTACAAGCAGGTTGGGGGCTTCGGGCGGCGCAGTCGGTAGGCAATCAGACCGATTTTACGAGCGCACCCGCTAAGTTTGCCAACAAAACGTCCACCACCGATACGCTTCAAATGAACCGCTTTACCAGTACTTCTCTCAATATGAACGTGAGCGTACAGCTATCGCTCATGAATAGAATAGATATTGGGGCCAACCTTGACTTGTTTGGATTGGCCACGGGTGGACGGCGCACGGGCTATCATTTGGGGTCAAGAGGTTTTAGCATGATAGACAGCCTCAACACCCATCGAACTTTCCAAACAGCCCGTCCCACGGTAGGCGCGTTTCAATTGATTGGCAACAATACTGTGGGTAATCTCAACGCTGAACTCTACGGACGGATTTATTTTACGAAGTATGTAGGCATGAAAATCGGGTACGTGTTTGCTACCAACGAATACCGCACTGACCGCGCCTTGGTGAGCGATAATCGTCGTTTTCGGGCGCGTACGCAGATGATTTATGCGGGGATTACTTTTCGCATACCCAACTGACAATCAGATGGATAAAAAAAATTTCTTTGATGATGTCTATGACGTAGTGCGCCAAATCCCCACTGGGCGTGCCACATCTTACGGGGCGATTGCCCAATTTTTGGGTTCTAAGCTCAGTGCCCGAATGGTGGGCTGGGCTATGAATGCCTGTCACGGTATGGCGGATGTTCCCGCTCACCGCGTGGTCAATCGCAACGGGGTGTTGTCGGGTAAAATGTTTTTTGGTAGCCCTACCCAAATGCAGGAACTTCTGGAAGCCGAAGGTGTTACAATAGAGAAAGACCAAATCAAAGATTTCAAAAAGGTTTTTTGGAATCCGAGCGAAGAACTGTTGTAGAACATATCAAGCCCTCAATGTCAAAATTTTCCCCTTCTCACGATGCCTTTGCGGCACTCCGCTACCCCCAATTTGTCAATCTCATCACGGGCAACAGCCTCGTGACTGTCGCAAGCCTGATGCAAGAAGTGGTGATTGGGTACGAGTTGTACCGCATCACCCACGACCCGCTCTCGTTGGGATTGATTGGTTTGGCAGAGGCGTTGCCTTACATTTCGGTCGCGTTGTTTGGTGGTCACTTCGCCGACCGCTACGACAAACGCACCATTATGAAGCTGAGTTTGGGCGTGATTGTGGCCTGTTCTTTGGCGTTGTTGTGGGTGTTGATTCCGAGCCACAGGGCGCAAATTCCCCAAAACACAATGCTCCTCTACACCTATAGCATCATTTCTGTGATTGGTTTGGCGCGGGGGTTTTATTCTCCTGCGGCTTCTTCATTAAAAGCCTTCTTGACTCCCCGCGAGGTTTATTCCAATGCCGCTACATGGAGCAGCACTTTTTGGCAAACGGGTGCAATTACAGGACCAGGCATCGCGGGTTTTTTGTACGCTTATTTGGGCCTTGCCAATACCCTCTGGATTGTAGTGGCCGTGTTTGGGTTGAGTTTTTTGATGCTTTCTTTTATCCAAAAACAGCCTACTCCCGAAACCCCCGAAGCCAAAACCGACCTTTTGACGAGTATTCGAGAAGGGATTCAGTTTGTGTATCAAAACAAAATCATCTTCTACTCCATCTCGCTCGATTTGGCGGCGGTGCTGTTTGGCGGGGTGATTGCGATTTTGCCCGTTTTTGCCGAAGATATTCTCAAAGTTGGCCCTGAAGGCTTGGGCGTACTGCGCGCCGCGCCGTCGGTGGGGGCCGTGCTCACGATTTTGATGACGGCCTACTTTCCACCCACGCGACACGCTTGGCGCAATATGCTCATTGCGGTGGCAGGTTTTGGCGTGGCTACGTTGGTTTTTGCGGTTTCGACCCATTTTTGGCTCTCGGTCGTGATGCTGTTTTTGACGGGCGCGTTTGACTCCATCAGCGTGGTAGTGCGGCAGACGATTTTGCAAGTCATCCCACCCGACTACATGCGCGGGCGCGTGGTGGCGGTCAATAGTGTATTTGTGAGTTCTTCCAACGAAATCGGGGCGTTTGAGTCGGGCGTAGCGGCCAAGCTCTTCGGTACGGTGCCGTCGGTGCTACTTGGGGGTGGACTCACCATGCTGATAGTAGGGTGGGTGTGGTTTCGCTCGCGTGATTTGTTTGATGTCCAATTGACTTAGGAAAAAAGTCAAAACATTTTCAATGAATGATGTGTTGGACACTTTGAACGATCCAACAACCAGAAAGTGAGCCACGTACCAGCCAATAACAAAGCCCCTCGTCGTTTTGGTCTTGAACCAGAAGATTACTACATAGATACAAACACGGGTTTTATGGTGTTTACAGAAGCCTATCACCGCAAGCGCGGCTATTGTTGCAAAAGTAAATGCCGCCACTGCCCTTACGGCAACCGTCCATAAACAAAAAACTCTTCCCTGCGGAAGAGTTTTTTGTTGAATAATACTGCTGACTGCCTAAGGCTTAGGCACTTCTACACCTACTTTGAAGTCACGCATTTTGATGATTTTGCACCAACTGAGCAATTTGATAACGGGATAGGTGGGGTCGAGTTCAAACCACTTTGCCCCAAAATTGACGCGGTTGGGGAGTTTGTGGTGGTTGTTTTGAAACAACTCGCCCATCATTAGTAAGTCAAAAATCAACGAATTTTTGGATTTATCTTGGTTGTCAAAATTTTGGTAGCCGTACTTGTGGCCGCTCCAATTGACAATAGCACCGTGTACGGGACCCATCAAATAATGAATAGGCAACAACAAAAAGAACGCCCAGTGCATATCCAAATAAATGTAGGCAAAGATGTAAAAAACAGAATACATGATGCCCCACCCAAGGCGCGAAAACCAAGAGTCACCCAACTTCTCTAAAAACTCCCAGTAAGGATAATCTTTTTCAAAACGGGCTTCTACTTTGATTTTGCGGCGCAATACGGCGTTGTAAAGGTCTTTGGTTTTCCACATCATCGTAAACACGTTTTGGGTGAAGTGGGGAGAGTGGGGGTCTTTTTCAGAATCGCTAAATGCGTGGTGCATACGGTGCAAAATGGCGTACGCACGGGGGCTGAGATAAGACGAGCCTTGCGAAAGATAGGTGAGAAAATAAAAGAACTTTTCCCAAAACTTGTTCATAGTGAACATCTTGTGCGCCGAATAGCGGTGCAAAAAGAAGGTTTGACAGAAGAGTGACAGGTACCAATGCCCAAAAAAAGCGGCTAAGACAGCGTACATAGTGAAAGATGGGTATGTGAATAAAAAAACGACTTTCTTAATAAAATACAATTACAAAAGTAACTTTTAGCGTTGATTTAACCTATCACAACGGAATTATTTTATTGTTACTGGTTGGCCGTAAACGCAAACTGCACCAAATTGGCACCCATTTGGAGGGCTTTTTGGCGTACTTCTTCGGGATCGTTATAGACGCTTTGGTCTTCCCAGCCGTTGCCGAGGTCACATTCATAACTATAAAAGCACACCAATTTTCCCTGCCAAAACAGCCCGTAGCCTTGCGGTTGTTTGGCATCGTGTTCGTGGATTTTGGGGAGGCCGTTGGGGAACTTAAACCGCTGATTATAAACGGGATGGTTGAAGGGGATTTCGACAAAATCCAACTCAGGAAATACTTTTTTCATCTCTCGGCGGATAAATTTGTCCAGACCGTAGTTGTCGTCTAAGTGCAGAAAACCACCCGAAATCAGGTATTTACGCAGATTGCGGGCTTCCGATTCCGAAAAAAGTACGTTGCCGTGGCCCGTCAAATGCACAAAGGGGTACGAAAACAATTCGGGACTGCCAGGCTCGACGATTTCTTCTTCGGGAAAAATATTCATGCGGAGGTTCTGATTACAAAACTTGATGAGGTTGGGCATCGAGGTTTTGTTGGCGTACCAGTCACCACCACCACCGTATTTGAGTTTGGCGATTTTGTAGGCATACTGAGCGTGAGCCATAGTAAACGCGGCTTGGAAAACGAATAATACAAGACAGAGCAATAGACTCCTCGCGTCTTTGTGCCTTTGGGGTTTTAAAAAAAATAAACGATTCATTTCAATAATTAAGGATATGTAAAGTCTGACAAGCCACGAGGGCGGCGGTTTCGGTGCGGAGGCGCGTATGTCCTAACACAACGTTTTGATACCCCAATTCTTGTGCCAATTGTAGTTCATCTTTGGAGAAATCACCTTCTGGGCCTATCAACACCCGATAACGCCCCTGCTTGGTAGCCGCTTGAAAAAGATGCGGTGGTGGCATACCGTCGGGCAAGTGGGCAATAAACCGTTGCAAAGCGGTCTCTGTCGTTTGACTCAAAAGCCATTTTTTGAAATCGCCTACTTCCTGCACCACGGGCAAGTACGCCTGCAACGACTGCTTCATGGCCGAGATGGCGATTTTTTCGAGTCGGTCGAGTTTGACTTGTCGCCGTTCGGAGTGCTCGGCATAAAACAGTGTGACGGTCGAAATGCCCATTTCGGTGGCTTTTTCGATAAACCATTCCAAACGGTCTATGTTTTTGGTGGGAGCAAGGGCGATTTCGATTTGACACGACAATGGTGCCGCCCGTTGCGCCGTCACGTGAATCAACGCACAGCGTTTGGGAGTGATTTGGTGGACAATCCCCTCAAATCGGTTGCCCTGCCCGTCAGTTACGTGTAGGCGGTCGCCCTCGCGCACGCGCAGCACCTTGGCCGCGTGAAAGGCTTCGTCGTCGGTGAGGGCGTGGGTGTGGGCAAAATCTTTTTGGTAAAATAGGTTCATCTAACAAATTTAGGATAGAATCTTATAGATAGCTATCATCACATGGGCGATTCGGTAGTAAAATCAAGCAACAGAGTGACGCAAATGATGAGTTTGCAACGATTAGCCCCACTATTGCTAAATCTAAATAGTGACAAGCATATTAAGTTTTTTACTCTACTTCTTTTAATGGGCTATTAAAATACTGTTCAATAGCGTCTATGATTTTATTGTCTATATTATCATCAAATTTTCGTGCGAACAAATTATCCCCCTCCAAAAGGAATGTAATATCCTTTTCAGTAAATGTTTTTGGTCTCAATTTAATGTCTCCATCGGGTATCCATATAATAGCTCTTTTATCGTCATTGATAAGTATTCCATCAAATGAAGTATTCATAAGCACCGTTTGAAAAAAAGATTCGTCTGCAATTAGTGTATTGGTGTAGTAATCTTCAAATTTTTTGATTTCCCCGCTGTTACAAATAAACTCGCAACATTTTCTTGTTAAAATCATCCATTGTCCGCCAATGTATGGAATAACACCTTTCAAATATGCCCTTTTATAGGTTTCTCTACTAAAACCATTTTCAGATTCTACAAAATGATTTTCAATTCTATTCATTGTTTCTGGCCTTACGGCCAA
>JALOLW010000259.1 GCA_025455795.1 Spirosomataceae bacterium | reverse complement strand
CGGGGTCTTTGGCGTCGCGGCTGTACATGAAGTTGAGACGGCCCTGATAGCTCATGCTTCCTTTGGCGTCGTTGAAGGTGAAGGCGTTTTCATCGTCAATCAATTCATCGGGTTTTGTGGGTTCGGGCGTGACTTTGAACGATTTGGTTTTGTCATCAAAACGCATCAGGCCCGTTGCCGCAAAAATAGTTTGGTCATTGCGGTTTTCTTTGGCCGCCAAAAACGTCGGATACAGGTTCGGGCTGCCTACGCTGTAATGCAATCCCACGGAGATAGGCTGTTCGGCTTCATTTTTGAGCGTCGGCGTGATTTTAAACGCCATGTCTTTGGTTGGAATCTCTTGAAACGGAATCCAAGTCGCAATTAGGTCAGGGCGTTTTTTGAGGATAGGTTTGACAAAACCGTTGAACTGCAAGTTAGGCTCGGGGGCGAGCATCGTCAGCGCACCTTTGTACTGCAAACGCGGCGCGGCTACGAAGTTGTCAGCTTCCGATACTTCGGCCCGCGCAACCGTGTAAAAAACTTTGGCGGGTTTGGCTTTGTCTGACACCTGACGGCGGGCGTTGGCTGCGGCCTCGGTGGTGGCTTGGCGCAGGTCAAAGTTGCCCATTTTGATAGGAATGGTGTCGTTGGTGACCGTGGCGTAGAGATAAGTGGCGTCGCCAGTAAACTTGGTGCGCGATAAAATCTGAATGTTACCGTTTTTGAGGCGGTGGTATTCGTTGAGGGTATCAAGCACCAAACGGGCATTTTTGAACGCCTGCATATCGCCGTCTTTTCTAATCACCACTAAACCCTTCTCTGGCAATACTTTGGCGTCGGCGGTTTTGATAAAAGGCACACCGCTGATGTTCAACATCATTTTTTCGATTTCGTAAAGTCCCACCGAAGCATTGAATGTCAGCCCTTCTTGGGAGGGAGCGGTGGCGGTGAAAGTTGACGTAGCCACATCGCCCTTCATCGCAATGGTCTTGGCGTTGATGTTCCACTGCGCGCGGTTGATGGAAGTTCGGTAAGCGGCAAACGGAAACTCCAAATCGGAGTTGGATTCGAGGGTATTGTTGGTCGTGATGCCTACCAAACCCTTCACGATATTGAAGTCCACGTCCACATTTTTGCCCAACAGCACGGGGCGGATATTGTTGGTAGCCGAGATGATTTTGTACTGTGATTCGCCCGCCAAAAAGCCCTCTTTGTTGAACTTGATGTCTTGCGAGGTGAGTTCGGAGTCGTCGCGGCGGAGGAAGCCCTTGCCGTAAAGCCCCGTAGAACGCAAAATCAAGCGGCCTTCGAGTTTGGTGGTGGCATTATAGAAATTGAACGCATTGGCCTTGGTGCTGAGTGCCATGCTGTCGGCTTTGGGCACCCACCGCATCGTAAAGTTCCGTAAATCCACTTTCGGAAAATACGCCTTGCCGATGGTGGCTTCTTTGATTTCGGCTTCTGCGCCCGTGGCCACGAGCGAGTCGGTCATAAACAGCATCGCCTGCGTCGGGATGCGTGCGCTCAGGTGCGTGATTTCCCCCTGCGAGCGCAGTCCCTGCTTGTCCATCACGAGCTCTTTGGTAAACTTCACGTTGGTGGTCGTGCCATAGACTTTGTAGCCTGCGGCAGGCGGTGTGTAATTGAAACCCAGGGAGTTGTCGGGCATGGAGCGGAGCTGGGCAGGAAATGGCGGCATGATGCCATCGGAATAAAACGTACCGATAAACACGATGTCTTGCATCCCCAAACTGTCGTAGTCAATGCTCGGAATTTTGAAATAGACCTTGCGGTTGTACTTCAAATCGCCGCGTTCGGGTTGGTCAAAATAGACCGTCATCCCCTCGGGTACGGTCAGGCGCGGAAAGACCGAATTTTTGCGACCACCTGATTTGTTGGCGGGGTCGTTGAGATAAATCCGCCCCGATTTTTCATAGACCACATCGCCCCCGACTTCGGTGTTACCGCCTTTGTCATAAACATTTTTGGGAACGTAGGTGATGTTGTCAATTTTGTTCAAATCCACAAAAAACTTGTCGTAGTTGAAGAGCAAGTCGCGTCCGTTGAAGCGGAAATTGGCCGATTTGAGGAGACCATTCATCCAAAAGTCACGGTTTTTGAGCATCCGAATCTGCTTGTCGGACGGAAAAGCGAAGATTTTCAACGAATCGCTAATCGTAAACTGCTCTATACCCCTGATAGTGAGGATGTTGTCGCGGAGGTCAATGGAAGCGTTGGCGTTTTTGTCGTTGGCGGCAAAAAGCGAGTTGATACGAAAATTGTCAAAATCGGTTTGTTTGTTGTTGGCCAACACGTACAGGCGGCCTTTGGGTGTAAATTTGAGCAAGCCGTTGGATGGCTCTACGGCAAAATACCCCTCGGAAGTCATCTGATTGAACGCTGCCCGCACCGCGTTCATGTCGCGCTTGTAAAACGTCGCCAATTCTTCGGGAGCAAAATACTGCGTTTGTTGCTTCGTGACGTAGTTGGCGGCCATCGAAAGCGGGTGAAAACTGTACTGCTCACTGATGCCCCTAAAACGCTCGGACTTGAAAAAATGAAACGATTCAAAGCGAACAGGCACTTCGGTTTTGCCCGCAATCATCAGAAATTCAATCTGTTGTTTGGGAAAATTCCACCGTAACATTTCCGATTCGATAAACATCTTGTGGTACGAGTCGGCGTAGGGGGTGTATTTGTAGCTCGTGCGGTCGGCGCGTTGGCAACGAAGCAGCCCCTCGTCGTCGTTGTAAGAAAGCACCACGCCCGGGTGATAGAGCGAGTCGGTTTGCCCGAGTGGTGCGTAAAAAGTCCCCAACTGCGTGGTAATGAGGGAGTCCATCAACTCAAAGCGACGGCTGTACGATTTGAAAGCGGTTTTGCCATTGTACATCACCGATAGCATCCCGGGTTCTTGGTTGAGCGAAGTACCCGAGAGTTTGGTTCCCACGAGGGCGATGCCTCCTCGGTACTGCATATTTTTGCTCATGCCTTTGAGTTGGGCATCGTTACGGTACGAAATAAACCTCGGATAAGGCGACGGTTGGCCTTTGGTGCGCCGCTTGCTTTCGTACTCAAACGCCCCCTCAATCGGTTGGGCGAGTTTGGCGTCGTGGTGTAGTTTTACGTCGTCGGTGATGATTTTGGGCAAGCCCACATTGAAGCTGTACGCGCTGAAAGTCACGTAAATATCGGGGCGGCCTGTCATGGCCCAAGTCATTTTGCCCCCTGTGCCTACCCACGTACCCTCGCGCACGGCGAGTTTGCCGCTGGTTTGGGTGAGTGGCACGGAGTCGTTGGCGGTGACCATCGCCAAGTGCGTATTTTTAAATTCAATCACCGCGCCCGCCACGTCGGGGATTTTTTTCTTTTCGTAAAATACAGGAGCTTGCAGTGTTGTTGTGTCGAGTGCTGTTCCCCAACCGTCGTCGTTGGCACTTTTTTTGGCCGATTCGACGGTCTTGATAAGCTCGGAAGTAGCATCACTGAAACGAAAACTGAATGTGCCTTCGAGCGCAAAGAGGCGATTGAAGTTGGAAGTGTATAACAGCCTGTTTTCAAACAAGATACGCGCTGTTTCAAAAAATTTCAGCGCGGCTTTGGCGTCGTACTGCTCTACTACTTGGGTGGCGGTGTTGAGGTAGCCTTCTACGGTTTCGGGGGCGGCAAAAGTGCCGTTGTAGGCCGCATAAAGTCCCCCAAAAAAAAGGTCAAAATGCGGTGTGCTGGGTTTGTAGCCTTTGGCCACCATGCGCCGCGTGAGCGTCACAACGGTCTTTTGGTGCGTTTGCGTAAGGCGGCTGTCCAACCACAGCGTTTCGAGGTTTTTGGCGGTTTTGACGTAGTTGGGATTACCGCTCAACCCCATCATCTTCTGGACATCTGCCACAAACTGTGCGGGGTCGTCGGAGAGTTTGATGAGCTGTGCCTGCAACTGTGTCGCGGTCAAGATGCTCAGTATCAGTAGCCAAAATCGTTTCATAGTATCTAAAAGCCTTGCCTTCCAATATAACTCTTTTTCGCGGGTTTTTATTTCAACTATGCCGAAAACAACGCCCGCAACTCGGTAGCATCTTGGGGCTTCATGCGGCCTGCCAACACCAACCGCAACTGTCGGCGGCGCAAGGCACTGTCGTACAACTGTTTTTCTTCGTCGGTTTCGGCCAAAACGGGCGGGACTTCGATGGGCTTGCCCCGCTGATCTACCGCCACAAACGTATAGAAAGCAGAGTTGGTGTGGACTTCGGCTTCGCCCGCCGCGATGTTTTGGGCGGAGACTTTGATGTGTACTTCCATCGAAGACGTAAAAGCCCTCGTCACTTGCGCTTCAAAAGTGACAATGTTGCCGAGTTTGATGGGTTCGGCAAAAGATACATTGTCCACCGAGGCCGTCACCACGGTACGGTGGGCGTGTTTTTGGGCGCAGATGGCCGCACAAATATCCATCCAATGCAGCAGGCGACCGCCCATGAGGTTGTTGAGGGTGTTGGTATCGTTGGGAAGCACCATTTCGGTCATGGTCGTAAGCGATTCGCGGGCAGCTTTGGGAATTGGCATAGCAGTTGGAATTGAGTTAAGACATCAAAATTAAAGTGAAACGAGCAAAACACAACTACCGAACCATTTTTATAGTCGTACTGTTTCGATAAAGGCAATACACCGATAACGATTAACCGATAGCAGCATAATGAGTCAATACATGGTAGAGTTTTTACTTCCTGATGAAATGACGGAAGAGTTTATGGCCAAAATCCCGCGTCAGCGACTCAAAATCAACGAGTTGATGAGTACAGGTAAAATCTTGTCGTATTCTTTGGCTTCCGACCGCAGCAAGCTGTGGTGCATCGTGAAGGCCGATAGCGAGTACAAAGTAATGGAAATCATCGCGGAGTTTCCGCTGATTGATTACCTCAATCCTTCGATTACGGAGTTGATGTTCAACAACACCGTCACTGCCCTCAAACTTCCGCTCTACTCGCTCAATTGAGACGAGACGAATACAGTGAGTGCAGATGAAAAATATAGACAAAATAAGTTTAGAAAATGCCTATCGCTTGTTTGATACGGGCGATATTGACAAAATAGAGGTTGGCACTACCAAAGGCTTGCAGCAGTTGCACCAATACCTTTTTAAGGGTTTGTACAATTTTGCGGGTAAAATACGAACCCAAAATATTTCCAAAGGTGGTTTTCGTTTTGCAACAGCTCTGTATTTGAAGGAAGCATTGGCCGTAGTAGAACAAATGCCCGAAGGCACCTTTGAAGCCATCATCGCCAAATATGTCGAAATGAATATTGCGCATCCTTTTATGGAAGGCAACGGCAGAACGATGCGAATATGGTTGGACATGATTTTAAAAAAACGGTTGCAAAAATTGGTAAACTGGCAGTTGATAGACAAGCACTTATACTTTCAAGCCATGGAACGCAGCCCCATCAACGATTTGGAACTCCGCACCCTGCTTGCCGCCAACCTAACCGACGACATCCACAACCGCGAACTGATATTCAAAGGTATTGAGCAATCGTACTACTATGAGGGATACAAAAAAGAGGAATGATGGGCAGCAAGAGGCCACGGCTATCATTTCGGCGGGCAAAAGCTACACATACAAGCACTTACTCATGGCTTCTCAGCAAGTAGGAAGCTACCTGTTAATGGCCGAAAAAGACCTGAACGAAACCCGCGTGGCGTTCATGGTATCGCCGAGTTTTGAGTATGTAGCTACTCAGTGGGGGATATGGCGGGCAGGCGGTGTGGCAGTGCCGCTCTGTGTGACTTACCCACTGCCGTCGTTGCGGTACGTTATCGAAGATACACAGGCCCAAATCGTGGTGGCAAGCCGTGAGTTTGCCAACTTGCTCGCACCGTTGGCGGCAGAATTACAGCTAAGATTTGTGGTTTTAGAAGACATTCTCGAAGATTTTGAAACGTTGTGCCTCATGCCCCGTCTCGCCGCGTCGCGGAGGGCAATGATACTTTATACAAGTGGTACAACCAACCTGCCCAAAGGCGTTGTCACGACCCACGCCAATATCGAAGCCCAAGTCACGACCCTCGTCAAAGCGTGGCAGTGGACGAGCCAAGACCACATTTTGTGCGTGTTGCCGCTGCACCACGTCCACGGGATTATCAACGTCGTTTCGTGCGCGCTGTGGAGCGGGGCTACGGTTGAGTTTTT
>JALOLW010000258.1 GCA_025455795.1 Spirosomataceae bacterium | reverse complement strand
TACAAAACCCTGGGCAGATTTCACAGCAGGTATATTCAATGCCTACTAACTACGCAAACGACATTAAAACACAAGGCTTTGGGATTGGATTAGACTACTCTTTGCCCAAAAACTTCACCGTAAGTGCTAACTTGTCCAACAATACACTGAACGCAGGTGGGGTAAAACTGTTTAGCTCAGAGAAAAACCGTAATATTTTGGATGACGGCTTCCAAATAGGGTTCAATACGCCAAAATATCGTTACAACGTAAGTTTTGGTAATCGCAATTTGGCAGGAAGTGGTTGGAGTTTCAATGTGGTATATCGTTATCAGCAAGAGTTTGAGTGGTTGGCGTCAATTGGTAGCAATGCCATAAATACCTCGGTAGATCCATCTAAACGTCCAGTAATCCCTGCTTATGGTACACTTGATGCACAAATAAGCAAAAAGCTCCCAAGCATGAAATCCATTCTTAAATTGGGAGGTTCAAATTTAGTAGGTACTCAGTACACTACTGGTTGGGGCAACCCTACTGTGGGCGCGATGTACTACCTCTCACTTACGTTTGATGAGTTGTTGAACAAATAGCACTACACTACTTTAAACCCTACTCTTACGGAGGTGTCGGCAACGGCACCTCTTTTTTGTTATTTTTGTCGCAGTTTTTTACTTCAACCCTTTCTTTCAATGTCTTCAAAACGTCTCAACATTTCCACAGGTACGCCCTGGGAGAGTATAGTGGGCTACTCGCGTGCCGTCAGAATCGGTAACATCGTCGAGGTAACAGGTACCGTAGCCGTAGATGGCGACCAACCCGTGGGCGTGGGCGACGCTTACGCACAAACGAAGTTTATCATCCAAAAAATAGAAAAAGTGCTTCATCAAGCAGGCGCAACCCTTGCCGATGTGGTCAGAACGCGAATTTTTGTGACGGATATTTCCGAATGGGAGGCGGTCGGGCGGGCGCACGGAGAATTTTTTGCCGAGATTCGCCCCTGTACCACAATGGTCGAAATCTCAAAGTTGATTTCTTCGGAGTATTTGGTCGAAATCGAAGCGACGGCTATTCTGCAAGAAGACTAAGTAGTATTGCGTTTTGGGTATTGGGTATGGAGTAGTGTGTATTGCGTACTGGGTATTGCATTTAGCAATTTTACAAATCTCCAATGACGGGAAGGCTGTCTATCGGAATAGCTTGGCCGTCCTTTATTGCAAACACAAAATGAGATAGTCCATTGGTAATAAGTAAATAAGGTGCTTTCAAAACGGCGTTGTACCGAAGTGCCTGCGCCAATACGTCTTGGCTAAGGCTGACATCGGGAGCTTTACATTCTACCAACAAAAACGGCGCAGCGGCACGGTCATACACCACCATATCGGTACGCTGGGCGAGGCGATTGTATTTGAGGCCGCTTTCGATTTTGATGAGTGATTTGGGGTATTGGGCGTACTGAATCAACCAATGCAACACGTGCTGCCGTACCCACTCTTCGGGCGTAAGAAAGATGTATTTACGACGGATGACGTCGAAAATGTGCGGCTTCCCGTCTATTTCCGTAAATTTGTACCCAAATGGCGGTAGATTCAGCGACTGCATACCTAAAAATTACATTCCAAAAGTCGAAATTATGAAAACCAAAGAAGAAATCGTAGAAAATTGGCTCCCACGTTATACAGGTACACCCCTCGAACAATTTGGCGAATACATTTTACTGACCAATTTCATCAATTACGTCGAGATATTTGCCGACTTATACGAAGTCGAAGTCTATGGACGCGACCGCGCCATGCAAACCGCTACTGCCAACAATATCACTATCATCAATTTCGGTATGGGCAGTGCTATGGCGGCTACGGTCATGGATTTATTGTCGGCGATTGAACCCAAAGCGGCCTTGTTTTTGGGCAAATGCGGGGGACTCAAAAAAACCCAAATCGGCGACTTGGTGCTACCTATCGCGGCCATCAGAGGTGAAGGCACAAGCAACGAGTACATGCGTCCCGAAATCCCCGCCCTGCCGTCTTTTCGCTTACAACGAGCGGTGTCTTCGATGATTAAAAAACACGAAATGGACTACTGGACAGGCACGGTCTATACCACTAACCGACGAATATGGGAACACGACGAAGCCTTCAAAGATTACCTGCGCGAAATCCGCACGTTGGCCATTGACATGGAAACGGCTACGATTTTTACGGTGGGTTTTGTCAATCAGATTCCGCACGGAGCGTTGCTGCTTGTGTCTGACAATCCGCTCGTACCAGAAGGGGTGAAAACCGAAGAAAGCGACAAAAAAGTAACCGCCAACTTTGTACTCAAACACCTCCAAATCGGCATAGATTCACTGACAGAATTAGCCAATTCGGGCGAGTCGGTCAAGCACTTACGGTTTGAATAAAGGCACAATATTGGGTAAAAAAATAGCACGAGCCAAGTATCAGACTGATCATTTGGCTCGTGCTTTTATTGGCAACACATTGCCTACAAATTCATCTTCTTCAACTCCTTCACGGCAAAGTCGGCGGCGCGGGCCGTAAGTGCCATGTAGGTGAGTGAGGGATTCACACAAGAGGCAGAAGTCATGCAAGCACCGTCGGTCACGAATACGTTGGGAACGGCGTGGATTTGGTTGTTGGCATTGAGGACCGACGTTTTGGGGTCGCGGCCCATGCGCGCTGTACCCATCTCGTGAATCGCCATGCCGGGGTAGCACTTGCCGTCATTACCTCTCACGTTTTTGAGTCCTGCCGCTTCGAGCATTTCTTTGGCATCGTTGAGCATATCCACGCGCATTTTACGCTCGTTTTCTTTAAACTCCGCGTCAAACACTTGCAGCGGCATTCCCCACTTGTCTTTTTCGGTTTTGCTCAGATAAAAATGATTTTCGTAGTAAGGCAAACACTCCCCAAAACCGCCGATGTTCATGCTCCATTCGCCCGGACGGGTAAGTTCTTCTTTCATATCGGCCCCGAAGCTCAAATCACCGTTGAGGCGTGACCAATCTTTGCGACTGCCACGGCCTTGGTATCCAAATCCACGCAGATAGTCGCGCTTGTCGTTGCCGATGTTGCGGTAGCGGGGAATATAAATCCCATTGGCGCGACGACCAAAGTAGTATTTGTCGGCACCACCTTCCCAGTCGCCACTGGCTCCGATTTTGAAGTGATGGTCCATGAGGTTGTGGCCCAACTGTCCCGAATCGTTGCCCATGCCGTTGGGGAAGCGATTGGAAATGGAATTGAGCAGCACCGACGTTGAGCCAATCGTACTGCCGCACACAAACACGATTTTGGCGTAGTACTCGCTGGTTTGCAAGCTGTTTTTGTCAATAATTCTAATGCCTGTAGCGCGTTTTTTGTTTTCGTCGTACAGCACTTCTTGCACAATTGCGTCGGTCTTGACCGTCAAGCGGCCTGTCTTCATGGCAGCAGGCAAGGTAGTTGACTGCGTGCTAAAATACGCCCCGTAAGGACAGCCCAACGAGCATTTGTTGCGGTATTGACACGCGGCACGGCCTACGCCCATCTGTGCTTTGCCCGCAGCAGAGAGATTGGCTACGCGCCCGATGGTCATCACGCGGCCAAAGGTTTTGGCCATGCTTTCTTTGACGTGTTTTTCCACACAAAACATATCCATCGGTGGCAAAAACTCGCTGTCAGGCAGGTGAGGGAGGTTGAGTTTTTCGCCCGAAATCCCCGCAAAACGCTCCACGTAGCTGTACCAAGGGGCAATGTCTTTGTACCGAATGGGCCAATCAACGGCGATGCCTTCTTTGAGATTGGCTTCAAAATCAAGGTCACTCAAGCGGTACGTTTGTCGTCCCCACATGATGGACTTGCCACCGACAATATCAGGTCTGAACCAGTCGAAACGTTTTTCTTCTTTGTAAAGCGCGTCGGAGTCGTTCATCCAATACTTTTCGGTAAGCTCGTTGTAAGGGTAATCACGGGCGAGTTTGGGGTGAGTTTCGCGTTGTTGTACCGTAAGGCGGCCATTATAAACCGTGTCCCAAGGGTCTTTCATGGCGTTTTCGTAGCCCGACACGTGTTCGAGCATTTTGCCACGGTCTATCATCACTACTTTCAAGCCTTTTTCGGTGAGTTCTTTGGCCGCCCAGCCGCCTGATACGCCAGAACCAATGACGATGGCGTCGAAGGTCTGTGCTTTGATTGCGTTTATGTTTAAGTTCATGTTTGTCAGTTTAAAGCCCAAGTTTTTTGTTCATTTTTCAACGGAATACAAGTCTCCAATTTGCCTGGCACAGGCACGTAGGCCAATGCTTCGGTCGCGCCGATTTTGGAGGTGAAATACCCCGTTACGGTCAGTTCTTTCATGCGCAAGAAAAACTCTTTGTCGGTGGTGGTGAGTTTTTTGACGGCAGCAATGCGCTCGGCTGCGTTGAGTTTGGCAAAACCCCCACACTCTTGGTCAAACTTGGCCAAAGACGCATAAAACTTCTCTTGGTCGGCTTTCATGTAGCAGTCACGCATGACACGCACGATGAATTTTTCGGCCCCTGCGGCTTTGGCCCCTGGGGTTTTGGTGGTCGGGATGATGACATCGGCGAGGTCGGCGAGGAGGGCTTCTTGCGCCGCCGAAACCGCCACGCTACTGCCCGTGTTGAGCACTTCGCCCATCGCACCTGCCCACACGGGCGTCGAAATCATCCCGCCCAACAGCAAACTTGCCTGTTGAATGGCTTCTCTTCTGTTCATTTTTATAGGTTTTTATTGTTACGATTCCAAAATATTCTTGGCAAATACCACACACTTAGCTACTTCTTTGACGGCATCAGAGCCTTCGGGGACGTTGTATTCCAGCTCTATCGTGACAGGAAACTTGTACTTGCGGTCACGAATCATCGTCAGCATCTCTTTGATGGGCGTATCACCTTTGCCCCACTCCAAGTTCTTTTGACCGTTGGCGGGAGTCGTGCGGTCTTTGAGGTGCATGGTCGAAATGCGCGTATGCTTGTTTTCGATAAACGCCATCAGCGTCTCTTTGGTGTTTTTGCCACCTGCGGCCAAGTAGTGTCCACAGTCAAAATTGATGCTGTTGTACGGCGACTGGTTCAGGGCGTTGTCCCAAAGTGTATCGGTGGCTTGGAGGTGGTTGTGGTAGCCTACATAGACTTTGTGCTTGGCCCCCAAATCGCCCAACCGCTGTGTTTGAGCGGGGTCGGTGGGGAGTTCCAAAGTGACCGAAGTAGCACCGAGGGCTTTGGCGGCTTTCATACCGTATTCCACCTCAGCGTCGGAGTTATTGGGGCCGAAAGCGTTGGGTTTGAAGGCATAAACCGAAAGCCCCGCATCTTTGAGTTTTTTGCGGATTTCGACAAACTTATCCATCGAAACGGTACTGCGCCATTCGGCCACTTTTTTGTTGTATTCGGCCATTTGGGCGCGTTGCTCGTCGGTCATTTGGGGGCGTTGGGGTGGGCTTGCGGCAGGCGTTCCTGCGGCAGGCGCAGCAGGAGGACGACCACCCGGCGGCGGTCCCATGCGGAAAGGCGGTTTGGGCTTGCCTGCGTATTCTTCGGCGGGGTCGCCCATGAGTTCGAGCGCGCTCACGCCCGACTCCACACAAAATTTGATGAGCTGATCCAAATCGTGCGGCATGGAGCGATACGAGTACGTAATCACCCCGATTTGAACACCTTTGAACTTAGAGTTGGGTTTATCTGCCCAAAATCTGAATGAGTTGGCGTAGCCACTCGTCACGACCCCCAAAGAGGCCAATGACGAAAGGGCCAAAAATCGGCGGCGGGAAAGCGTCTGATTCATCTGGATATTGTCAAGGGTTTGGTTACAAAAGTGAAGAAGCAATCAACAAATATCAAACGCTCATTTTTGGGTTTTATACTGATTCGTGAAGCCATTGATAGACGGGCTTAGGCCATTTCTACCAATTTTTCGTGCATCAGTTCGTCCAGAAATGCCTCAATGTCAGAGCGACAGGTGGCCTCATCGGTGTCAAATTCGTCCATTACGGCTTTGATGAGCGATTCGAGCGTTTGGGGGGCTTTTTGGAGGCGTTGCCAAATCACCGATCCAACGCCTTCTACGTTGAAATAAACGCCTTCTTTGTGATTGAGTATCACGGTTTCATCGCCCATTTGCGATGAGATTTGCTGAGAAGTAAGCCGATACGTCATTATGTTGGTCTGCTATCTTATTTTCTCCCAAA
>JALOLW010000257.1 GCA_025455795.1 Spirosomataceae bacterium | reverse complement strand
TCAAAGACGTGGTTGCACAGGACCACATCGAAGGTATTGTCGGGAAATTGAATATCAGTGACCGACATTACGTGGTCGGGCATCACGCCGATGGCATCAATGTAAGTCGTCATCAAATCGGCAGTTTGATAGTCTATCTGCGGGTATTGACGAATGACATCGTGCAGGCATTTTTCGGGCGCAAAGTGGAGCACTTTTTTTTCACCTTCAAAAAACTGCGCTTTGTTTTTCAAATACAAATACACCAACCGATGCCTTTCCAACGACTTGCAGGTATAGCAGAGGGCATTGGGGCGATTGAAAGGCAAAAACTGACTGTAAGTACTGCCACAAATAGGACATTCGACGGCGCTGCCCAAGCCATAGACCGTAGCCCGCGCCGAGGCTTGGGCAGCCCGTAGTTTTTTGCGCCCCGCAGGACCAATGAAGTTTTTAAGGATTTGTTTCAAACAAAAATGACGTTAAATACTTGACGTTTGATTTTTGGCAAAACTATTCATAAGTCTTTACACCTCAAAACTGTCACTTTCTACGTAGGCTTTGATGAGGGCATCTTCGCCTTCTTTGCCGGGTCGGGCATTGCCGTGTTCCATGCCAAAAACAAAGTTTTTGTTCTCCGCTGTCATGCGTTTATGGATGTGCTTGAACACATTTTTGTAGTTGATTTCGCCCGTGGTGGGTTCTTTACGGCCAGGGTTGTCACCGATTTGGAAATATCCAATTTCTGACCAACACCAGTCAATGTGCGGAATGATGTGGCCTTCGTTTTTTTGCATATGGTAAACATCAAACAAAATCTTACAGGCGGAGCTATTGACCGCGCGGCAGATTTCGTAGGTCTGGTCAGAGGTACGCAAAAACAGATTCGGGCTATCGCTGAGGGGTTCGAGGACCATCACGAGGCCGTGTGGTTCCAAGATTTCGGCCCCGCGCCGCAGGGCGTCTATCACGTGGCCTGTTTGAATGCCGATGGGTAGGTTGCGTTCAAAATCGCCCGGTACGACGGTCATCCACTTGGCATTGCAGCGTTTGGCCACCTCGACAGCCCTTTTGCAGCCGTTCAAGAAAATATCCAAGTGGGCTTGTTTACCAGCAGCGAGGGTGTTTTGACCGTTGCCGCCTTTGTCCACCACAAACACGCCCATCGTCATGCCGAGTTTGGCGAGGGTTTCGCCCATTTTGGCTTGCAGTTCGGGCGTGCGGCCCATCATGCCGTTGTCTTCAAGGGCCGTAAAACCCATATCGGCCATGAATTTGATTTGGTCTATCACGTCGTCGCCCGCGCTGTTGCGAAACATCCCGATGTGAGGCGCGTAGGCGAGCTTAAACTTGTTTTTGCCCGTGGGTTGGGCAGCGGCCATACCTCCCGTAAAAGTAAGTCCAGCGGCGGCAGAAAAAGTAGTTTTGACAAAATCTCGGCGTTGCATGAGGGTAAAAAGTTTTGGTTATTGGGTTTAAAAGCAAAACAAAGTCTTTTCCTATTCAAAATGAAAACCATTTCTACTGTTTTACTCTTGTTGTTGAGTCTGTTGGCTACTTTTGCCCAAAGCCCCGTCGAAACGGTGGTGTTTCAAAACGGCCAAGAGGGCTATCAATGCTACCGTATTCCAGCCATTGTCAAAGCCCCCAACGGTGATTTGTTGGCTTTTGCCGAAGCCCGCAAGCATACGTGCAGCGACCACGGCGACGTGCGGATTGTCCTCAAACGCAGCACCGACAACGGCCATACGTGGGGCGCACTTCAACTCGCCGCCGACAACGGCGACTATCAAGCAGGCAACCCCGCTCCCGTGTACGACTTGACCGATAAACAGTTTCCCAAAGGCCGTTTGTTTTTGTTCTATAACACGGGTACGATGTCGGAGCAAGAAGTGCGGCAAGGCAAAGCCATCAGAGAAGTATGGTACAAAACCAGCACTGACTACGGTCAAACCTGGAGTACACCCGTCAATATCACCACGCAAGTCAGTCGGCCTAAGCACCCCGCTACCAATCCCGCCTACACGTTTAGTGAAGATTGGCGCAGCTATGCCAATACGCCGGGCCATGCCTTGCAAATCCAAAGAGGCCCCTACAAAGGGCGACTGTTTGTGGCGGCCAATCACTCGTTGGATTCTCCAAAGGCCAATGCACACGACTACGTTTCGCACGCTTTCTACACCGACGACCACGGCCAAACCTTCCGATTGAGTCCCTCACTTAGTTTTGAAAGTAGCAACGAGGCCATCGCCGCCGAGACTTCCGACGGGAATTTGGTGATGAACTGCCGCATCCAATCGGGCGAGCAGCGGTATCGTTTGCAAGCCTTTACCACCAACGCGGGCGAAACTTGGCGTGAAGAAAAAATTATGCACGATTTGCCCGACCCCGTGTGTCAGGGCAGTATCATCAGCTATCGCCCCCAAAAAAAGCAGCATGTATTGCTTTTTTCTAATGCCAACAGCCAAAGTAAGCGCGAAAAACTTACCATCCGTATCAGCACCGACGACGGACAGACGTGGTCGGCGGGCAGGGAAGTGTACGCGGGGCCGTCGGCTTACTCCGACTTGGTGATTCAGCAAAACGGGCAAATAGGTGTGCTGTATGAAAAAGACAATTATACCCGCATTGTCTATGCGAAGTTTGGCTACGATTGGTTGAAAGGACGATGAAACAAAATCAAGTTCGTGAAATCTTCCCAAACTCCTCTGCCAAACGAGTCGCCACAATGTTGATGTCGTAGAGTTGCCACACCATTTTTTGGGCGTTTTGGGCAAGTTGATGGCCGTAATCGGGGTTTTGGAGCATTTTCACCAATCCTTCATAAACGCCTTCTACTGTGAGTGGGGTTTCGTGGGCGGCGTGGTACTGCGCCACGGTGCCGTCAAACCCAATGCGGTCCGACACGAGCGCGGGTACGCCCGCCGTCATGGCTTCGAGGGCGGCTATCGAAAACCCCTCGGAGTAGGAGGGAAGCGCGAAAATCGTAGCATCGGCGAGAGCAGCTTTTTTGACGGTGTCGGTCAGCATCCCCACCATTTGCATTTTGTCTTGAAGCTGATTGTTGGTAATAAATTCCTCGGTATCAGCTTGGTAGCCGTCGTCAGGACCCGCCAAAATCAGTAGGGTGTCGTCGTATTTTTGGGTGTATCGTTGAAAAGCGGGTAAGAGCAAATCTAAGCCTTTTTTGATGTTGAGTCGGCCCATAAAAAGCACCAACTTTTTGTCGCTCGGTAAGCCAAACTGCTGCCGAAACGTGCCTTTGGGGGGGAGATTGGTCAGTTCGTCCAACTGCATACCGTTGGGGATGATAGCCACATTAGGATGTTTCTCCCCCAAAAACTGCCTCAAATCGTTGAGTTCGTCATGGTTATTGATTTGGATAAGGTCGGCGCGACGGAGAAAACGTTTTTGAAACAACCAGCCAAAAAGCATTTTTTTCCAATAACCGTGGTGTAACGCCCACTTGTCGAGCAGTCCGTGGATGGTAATGGCTTTGGGAACTTGATTTGGAAACAAAAACGGCGCGACACTCCCAAAATGCCAAATACCGTGGCAATGCACCAGGTCATACTCGTGGATATGACGGCGCAGGTATTGCCACGCTTCGAGCGAAAACTCTGGGAAGAAGCGACTGACGGGCTTAGTGCGCTTGCACACAATCACGCGCGCCCCCGCAGGCGCAGGGTAAATTTTATCACCGGGGTCGGCGGGACTCAGAATATCTACTTGATGTCCTTGCTTTAATACGACGGTGGTATGGTCGTAGATGATACGGGCAGGGCCGCCTATGGCCCAAGTGTAAGCGCAGATGTTTAAGATTTTCATGGCGCGAAGATACAAAACTCCAATATAACCCAACCGTTTAATCATTTCTTAAAATCTGAATTAGGCAAATTGAACTTTTTTGACGTATTTTACGGCCTGTTTTCGTAAAACATAGCAATTTTCCAATATTTATCCACTTCAAAAAAACAGAGTTTTCGCATGAACATTGCAGTTGTAACAGGCTCAGCGGGTCTGATAGGAAGCGAATCAGTCGCCTTTTTTGCTGATAAATTTGACCTCGTAGTGGGTATTGACAACAACCTCCGCCAGTATTTTTTTGGACAAGACGGCAACACCGATTGGAACAAAAACCGCTTGATGGATGCCTACCCTAACTATCGCCATTATGGTGCTGACATTAGAGAGGTGAGTCAATTAGAGCCTATTTTCAAAGAGTATGGCGCAGACATCAAACTCATCGTCCACACGGCTGCTCAACCCAGCCACGATTGGGCTGCTCGTGAGCCTTTTACTGATTTTACGGTCAATGCCAACGGTACTCTTAATATGCTCGAAATGACCCGTTTGCACTGCCCTGAAGCGGTTTTTATCTTCACTTCGACCAACAAGGTCTATGGCGATAACCCCAACTACCTGCCACTCGTAGAGCTGGAAAAACGTTGGGAGATTTCGGAAGATCACCCGTACTTTACCAACGGCATAGACGAACACCACAGTTTAGACCATACCAAGCACTCGATTTTTGGCGCGTCCAAAGTCGCCGCCGACATCATGTGCCAAGAGTATGGCCGCTATTTTGGCATGAAAGTGGGCGTATTTCGTGGTGGCTGCCTTACAGGGCCCAATCACTCTGGCGCGCAGCTTCACGGATTTTTGGCGTACTTGATGAAATGTACCATCACGGGCAATCCTTACACTATTTTTGGGTACAAAGGCAAGCAAGTCCGCGACAACATCCACAGCTACGATTTGGTCAATATGTTTTGGCATTTTTACCAAAACCCCCGTCCCGGCGAAGCTTACAACGCGGGCGGAGGACGTTTTGCCAATTGCTCGATGCTCGAAGCCATCGAGGTCTGTGAGAAAATCGCGGGTAAAAAATTGGATTACAGCTACTCCGAAACCAACCGCATCGGCGACCACATTTGGTACGTAAGCGATTTGACTAAGTTTAAAACGCATTATCCCGATTGGAATTGGACGTACAATTTGGAACAAACCTTGTCTCAAATCCACGATGGCATCGCTGCACGCCTGCGAGGAAATAGTTAATTATTATTGAGTTATAAGTTATTGGGAGTTCCTGATAACGAGTAACCTAATAACAAGTAACTAACTAAAAATGAATCCAAACAACGTCATTCTCATACCACAATACAACGATTGGGAAGCCTTGAATCTTCTCATTGAGCGTATCAACCAAGACGTAACTGCCGACACATTGGCGGTTACGTCTTTGGTTGTGGTGGATGATTGTTCGAGTCACGATTTTACGCGAATTGCTGATTTCAAAGGGTTGGGCGTTCAAATCGTGCGCTTGTATCGAAACTTAGGCCACCAACGCGCCATTGCGATTGGCTTGTCGTACATTGCCCAAGAAATGCCCTGCGAGCGGGTTATCGTCATGGATGCCGACGGCGAAGATGCCCCCAAAGACATCAACGCACTCATGGCCGCTTCCCAAAAAACACCCGATAAAATCATCTTTGCCCAACGGACCAAACGCCAAGAGAGTTTTCTGTTCAAGTTTTTTTATCGCATTTATAAGCTCATTTTTAGGCAGTTGACAGGCAAAATTATCATGTTTGGTAATTTCTCGGTCATCCCTCAACGTCGCCTTCAAAACATTGTGCGCGTATCGGAAATTTGGAACAACTTCCCCGGTGGAGTCATCAAATCACGCTTGCCCTACGATTCTGTGCCTATTGAGCGTGCCAAACGCCTCGCGGGTGAGAGCAAAATGAACTTTGTGTCGCTCGTCATGCACGGCCTAAGTACCATTTCGGTGCTGATTGACATTGTGGCGGTGCGGATTTTGATTTTTTCGATTCTGATGTCGGTGGCAGCCCTTGCGGTGATATGCGTGGTACTTTTTCTGAAATGGATTCACAATGCCTCTCCTGGGTGGGCTTCTACGTTGAGTTCGACACTGCTGATTTTGGTGCTTCAATCGTTCTTGATTTCACTGTTTTTGGTATTTATGGTGCTTCAATACCGTACACAGCAGCATTTTATCCCCGCTACTCAATACAAAGATTTTGTTGAAAAAATAGAGATAATCCCACAATGATAGACCCAATAACACAAAAATATATAGGCAAAGAGCTTAGGCTTTTCGAAGCAGCGACCAATTGGAAGAGTTACTATGGACGAGTTTTAAGGCCGTATCTTACTGGCCGTGTCATGGAAGTNNNNGCAGGTCTTGGGGGGACTACTGTGGTGCTTTGTGACGGTACTCAGGCAGAGTGGACATGTATAGAACCTGACATCAATCTGGCTTCGGAAATTCAAAAACTCATTAATAACCAGCAACTTCCTGCCTACTGTACGGTTATTAACGGAACGATTGACGATGTACCACCTGATAAACTTTATGATTGTATCATTTATATTGATGTAATAGAACATATTGAAGACGACCGCAAAGAACTTGAAAAAGCGTTTCATAGACTCAGTACTGGAGGACGTTTGATTGTGCTGGTACCTGCGTATCAGTTTTTATTCAACTCGTTTGATGTAGCGGTGGGGCATTATCGCAGATACAATAAAAAACGCCTAAAAAGTGTTATCCCAACTTCTATGAAGCAGTTACGTCTTGATTATTTTGATAGCGTTGGGGTAATGGCTTCTATCGTAAACAAATTGCTCCTCCAACAAAAATACCCTACTCTCGAACAAATAAAAATGTGGGACAACTACTTGGTGAGAAGTTCATTTGTACTTGATAAGATAGTACAACACGCTTGGGGGAAGTCATTGGTTGGTATCTGGGAAAAATAATCTTTGCATTATGTCTTTTGATACGCATCCTACAGTCTATTGGGCGATTGGTATAGCACTAATGTGTATTAATGCTATCGTAATACTATTGCCCAACACAAAGTATCAAATAGCTTTACGGATTGTTTTAGGAGTAGTGCTACTGTGGTATATGAGATTGCCAGCATTGGTTTTTAACCAAGAACTCAATATAGATGAAAGTCAAATGATAGGCAACGCACTGACCTTAAACGTAGAGCCTACTTACTGGAAATCAGTTGATGGGACTACCATAGGGCCTTTAGATATTTACGCGCTTATCGTACCGTCTTGGTTAGGGTTTGGTTTTGATTATACTTCTGCTCGCCTTTTGGCGGTGCTATTCATCATGGGAGCGTTATTATTTTTTAGACAAACGCTCTTCAACTTTTTCGGAGAAACAGTAGCCTCTGTTGGGTGGCTTCCCCCTCTGTTTCTGCTGGCTTTTACTCAAGACCCTGATTTTGTGCATTATTCGAGTGAACAGTTGCCCGTTTTTTTACTGAGCGGGAGCTTATGGATTCTTTCTTATCTCACAAAAACTCAAAAACAAGCTCACTGGGGGTGGTTTTTAGCTTTGGGATTTGTTTTAGGGTTGTTGCCTTTTGCAAAGCTACAATCTATTCCACAAGGCTTTATTTTAGGCGCCTGGGGGCTGTGGTTGGCTTATCAAAAAAGACCTTTTCTTGGGCGTATGCTCGCCTTGATGAGTGGAGCAGTAAGTTTTTCTTTGATGACGCTGCTGTTGGTATTAAGGTATCAACTATGGGACGATTTCGTTGATTTTTATATCAAAGGCAACTTGATATATGCAGGTGGTGGCCAAATGATAGGTATCATCAAACAAGCTATTACTATCTTCCAGATAAGTCAAGATTTTTTTATTTCTGTACTTTCAATGATAGCCATGGGCGTTGTAGGTATTTTTTTTCGCCGCCTATCCATATCAAAACCCCATTTTGTATGCGCTGTACTGTATCTGTTAAGTAGTATTTATGCGGTTACTAAATCTGGTAATGTTTTTGCTCACTACCTTAATTTTTGTATTTACCCTTTCGCATTTTTAAGCGCATTTTTAATCTCAAATCTCGCTAAAAAAAACTATGCGTTTGTATTGGCTGTTCTTGCGGCGACTCCCGTCTTTGTGATTCAAGGCATTAAAGTCATAAGGCATGAACCGCTCAATCGCTTTGTGAGTACAACTGGCCATACACTTCCACAAAGCGAAGTGACTAAGTTGATAAAAAAATACGCCCGAGCGGACGAATACTTGGCTGTATGGGGATGGATGTGTAAATACTACGTTGAAACCAAAATGCCACAAGCTACTGCTGAAAGTCATTCGACACGGTGTGTTTTTCAACACCCTCTTCAAAGGACTTATTACACTCGATATTTACGCAATCTTACCCAGAATCGCCCCAAAGTTTTTGTGGATGCCGTAGGCCCCAACAGTCTTTGGCTCAACGACCGCGCTACCCAAAGCCACGAACAATTTGCAGAACTCAAACAACTCATTCAAACAAATTATACCTTTGTGGGCGAAGTCGAGCATACCCGCGTGTATGTAAGG
>JALOLW010000256.1 GCA_025455795.1 Spirosomataceae bacterium | reverse complement strand
ATCGGAAGCATTTTGGGTTTTTATCAATTTGTGATTTTCAATTCTTTCATCGCTAATTTTATCACAAATATTTAAATAGGTTTCAATAGTTAGGGGGATTAAAGGCATTTTTCCGTTATGGCTCATAATTACCATATTTTCAACCGTATGGATTTTGTGTCTTGGCTCTTTACTGTCAAATTTTTTGCCGTTCAGTATGCTTGTAGAAGAGAATTTCCTAAAAACAAAGTGCTTATCTGCATCATTGCCAAAGTTTAAAGATGGTACTCCATAGTTATTGCCCCAAATTTTTTGAGCCTCCGTAAAAGTTTCGTCATTACTCGTAATGCTTACTACATATCCCAAGTTCAAGTCTTTTGGTTGGTTACTTTCTTTACCGTTGATTTCCTTATAGGTGAAATGCTTTTCTAAATTAATTTTTGGTCCGTCGTATTCAAAACCCCAACCACCCAAAAAATCGGGTATATAATTTACATTAACTGTTACAAAATCTAATGTACCATCATCATAATAATCCCAATTAAAATCCTTTTTTTGAATTTTACCTGCAATAGATTCCATAGGTCTTGAAAAAATGGCAATACGATAACCAAAACGATAATCCCGGGTTGGGATTTTAGATTTATCCAATTTGTTTGAATTGAACAAAGGCACTAAATCAATAAAATAGGAATTTAATTTAGGCTTAGGATATACTTCTTTCAGTGCTTGGGCTATTACGCCTATTTTTAGCTTTTCTTTTGCTGTATAGACAATTCTTCTCTCATCATCTGCCGCAGATTGAGGAAATGGAAGTGGCTGTGACCAATGGTTTCGAGGTTCTTTTTTAGTGAGTATGTAAAACCAATTCCCATATTCACTCAAATCCTGTGCATAAATAGGAATTTGTCCGAGTAAGCAGAAAATAATAAATAGAAGAGTTTGTTTCATCTCAATTAATTTAGAATTGTACACGGTCTTGCTTGTCAAATGGCACATAACTCCCAAATATACGAACTTTTTGTAGTAAAAAAGTAAACTTTCGTTGTACTATTCTTATTTACTACTGTATTATTCCTGCCTTAGTTATTGTATTGTTGCGCGTTGAGCTTTGTTTTACCAAAGCCATTTTTTGGCTTTGGTAAAACAAAGCTATGGCAAGGCGAATTGTCCTTGTTGAGGTTGGGGAAGCAAATAAACGCTTGATAGTGCGAGGGTGCGCTTGCTTATGGAGGTCTTTAGTTTCTCAACTTACTCAGTTTTTCGTAATTGAGGACCGTGATGAGGCTGCCTTTCATTTCAAGGAGGTTTTCGTCCCTGAAATCCGACAAAGTGCGGATGACGGTTTCGGTAGCCGTACCGACGAGGCTGGCGAGGTCTTCGCGGGTGATGGAGATGGCAAAAGGTTTGGTTTTGTCGTTTTGGTAGCGATTGGCCAGCATCACCAACGACTCCGATACGCGCTTACGCACGGAGTTGTAAGCCAATTGTAGCAGTCTCTGTTCTCGTTCCTGGATTTCGTTGGAAAGCATTTTGATGAACTTAGCCGCCACGTCGCGGTTGTGATACACCAGGGCGTAAAATTCCTCCTTGGGGACGATGAGTACCTCGCTGTCGGCAAGGGCTACGGCAGAGTCTTGGTAGGGGGTGTTGTCGAAAAGGTTCAAATACCCAAAAAAATCGCCTTCTTTGACCAGTTCGGTGATGTATTCTTTGCCAAACTCATTGATACGACCCGTTTTGATTTTTCCTTGTTTCAGAAAATAGATAGCATTGGGGTAGTTGCCTTCGGAGTAAATCGTTTCTTTTTTCTTAAACAGTTTGACCTTCCTGTTTTCAGCGATTTTGCTGAGTGAGTCGTGCGTTTTGGCTTCGTTGAAAAACTGATTGAGACCTTCCTCGGTGCGCGAATATTTGGTTTTGAGGAGGTCTTTTTTTCGCAGTCTTGACTCTACGGCATTGAGCAGTTCTACATCGTCGTAGGGTTTGGTGAGGTAGTCGTCGGCACCGAGGGTCATGCCTTTGCGGTAGTCGCTTTTTTCGGCTTTGGCCGTCAAAAAAATAAAAGGAATGTGTGAGGTATCGGGTTCTTTGCCGAGCAGATGCAGCACACCATAGCCGTCGAGTTCGGGCATCATGATGTCGCAGATGATGAGGTCAGGTTGCTCTCTTTGGGCAATTTTCACTCCTTCTTTGCCGTTTTCGGCGGTGAGAACTTGATAGCGTGCCAACTCCAAAATCTCGGTGGTGTTTTCGCGCATATCAATGTTATCTTCAATCAGTAGTATCTTTTTCATTGGGTGGGAAGTTCAAGATAAACGGTCGTACCGTGATTAACTTTACTTTGCAGACGGATGTCTCCTTCCATCAACTCAACGTACTTGCGCACGATATTGAGTCCCAAGCCTGTGCCTTGTATGTTGCCAGCGTTGTGCGCCCGAAAGAAACGGTCAAAAACGTAGGGCTGGTCTTCTTCGGGAATCCCTACGCCTTCGTCTTGTATTTCAAAATAAACTTTCTTGCAGTTGTTGTTACTTCTGAGGGTGATGGCTTTGCCTTCGTTGGAATACTTGGAGGCGTTGGAAACCAGATTGATGAGTACGTTTTTGAGCAAATGACGGTCTATACAAACTTCTTCATTGCCTTCGTGTTGATACACAAACTGCTGTTTGGTTTTGGCCACGGCTTTGAGTTCGTCCATGAGTTCTCGACAAAAATCGGGCAAATTGAACACGACTGGTACGTTCCTGATTTTCCCTTCTTCGAGTTTGCCGAGCGATAAAAAATCGTTGAGAATTTCGGTCAAATTATTGACCGTTGATTTGATGCGGCCTACGTGTTTTTGCCGTTTTTCTTCGTCGTCGGTAGTAGGATACCGTCCTATGAGCGAGGCCGACGAGAGAATCGTAGCGAGCGGGGTTCGGAACTCGTGCGAGGCGATGGTCACAAACTTGCTTTTGAGGTCGTTGAGTTGGCGTTCTTTTTCCAATGCCCGCAGTACTTCCTCTTTCGACTGCTCGATTTCTTCGAGTGCTTTGGCGAGTTCGCGGGTGCGTTGTTGCACGCGCTGTTCGAGTTCGGTGTTGAGTTGTTGAATCTGATGGTGCGCTTCGAGGAGTTCCTTTTCTTGCTGTTTGCGCGCCGAAATATCCACGACAAAGCTCACGATATAGTCTCCCTCGCTGGTTTTGAAGGGGCTGAGGCTTACTTCTACGGGAAACTCGCTGTTGTCTTTGCGCCGGGCGTACAGGCTCATGTTCATCCCCATGCCACGCGGACGGGCGTGGTGCGCATAGCCAATACGGTGATTGACGTGTTTTTGGGCAACACGGTGCGGTATCAGCGTTTCTATCTTCTTCCCTATCAGTTCGTCAGCTTCATATCCAAAGAGTTTTTCGGCTTTGGGGTTTACCAATTCTATGTCGCCCCATGAATCCACTACAATTATTCCTTCCGTTGCACTTTTGAAAAGTGCATCCAACATTTCGATGTGTCTTTTCATCGCTTGGGTTTGTTGAATGAATACTTCTAACATGGCAATTTATCAGAATAATGTAGTTTATGCAAGAAAAGTTTTAGACTATCGAGAAGACTGGACAACTTTTAGAAAGTTGTCCAATCTCAAAAAGTTTGGCTAAAAAGTTCAGTATGAGGCTCATTTGCCCACAATCGGGCGTCAAAAGCCATGCTGATGTTTCGGACAAAATTGCGCCCTTTTGGGGTAATACTGAGATGAAAAGGCATAATTTCTACGAGGTCGTCTTGTGCAAGTTCTTCGAGGCGTTCGAGGGCTTCGTACAACGCTCCGCATTGCTCACGAGGATTGTGCCAGGTCGTTTCAAAATTACACATCAAATGCAGGATATGACGACGTAGTATCAGGTCTTCACGGCTCAGGGTATGTCCTTTAAAAAATGGCAACTCATTGGCTTCGAGTCTTTCGTAGTACTTTTCAATCGTTTTTTCATTTTGGACGTAGCCCCACCAACAATCGCTGATAGACGATGCCCCGAGCCCGACCAACAGGCGTGTTTGGGTGGTGGTATAGCCCATAAAATTGCGGTGAAGCGTCTGCGAAGCGGCGGCTTTGAAGAGTTCGTCGGAAGGTAGCGCAAAGTGATCCATGCCCACATCTTCGTAGCCTGCTTCTTCAAACATTCGGCGCGATTCGTTGTAAATATCGAGTTTTTGGGCCGCGTCGGGCAAGTCTTCTACCGTAAACTTGCGTTGGCCAGGTTTAATCCAAGGCACGTGGGCGTAGCTGTACAGCGCGATGCGATCGGGGCGAAGCTCAATCACGGCCTCGATGGTTTGCTTCACGCTTTCGAGGCGTTGTTGGGGCAGGCCATACACCAAATCGTAGTTGATAGAGGTGTAGCCTATTTCGCGGGCTTTCTCGGTCAGGTGCTTGACCTGCGCGTAGGTTTGACGGCGGTTGATGAGGTTCAAAACCACTGGATTGAAGTCCTGCACGCCGATACTGACCCGCCGAAAACCCAACTCGTGGAGGGTTTGGAGGTGAGCATCGGTGGTATTGGCGGGGTGTGCCTCAAACCCAAACTCATGGTTGGGGTGAATGTCGGCACTTTCCAAAATTCCGCTGATGAGGTACCGTAAATTGTCGGGACTAAAAAAAGTGGGGGTGCCGCCGCCCAAGTGTATTTCTCTGATGTGAGGCTTTGACCCAAAAATAGCCAAGTACATCTGCCACTCTTTTAGCAGGGCTTTGAGGTAAGGCTGCTCTACTTGGTGATTGACGGTAATGCGGGTGTTGCAGCCGCAATACGTACACAACTGCTCACAAAAGGGCAAGTGAATGTACAAACTAATGCCCTGCGTATCATTGGTGACTTGAAATGTGTCTTTGACCAGACTTTTCCACTCTGACACGGACGGGGGTGTTTTGTCCCAGTAAGGTACGGTTGGATAGCTGGTGTAGCGTGGGCCGGGGACGTTGTATTTTTGGAGCAGTTGCGGATTCATAGCTTTTATGTTTCAACCAAAAATAGAAATCGCTTTTACCGCAAAAAATGACTTTTGTCATGTTTCAATACTGATGATTATTTGCCATGACATACGGGTATATCTTGCGAAGATACCCCAAGAATGGGCCAAGAAGTGACGTACAAGCCGCGCAAAATCAGAATAATGCCCACGGTGGCTACCAAAACGGGCATAAAACGATACACACGCTGACGAAGAGAAGTTGAAAAGAGGTTTTTGGAAAGAGCAACCGCGCTCATGGCTGGTACTGTACCGAGGCCAAAGAAGGCCATGTAAAGGCCGCTTTGCCAAGCACTGCCCACGGCTACCGAGCTGATAAGCGCGATATACACCAAGCCACAAGGCAGGAGGCCATTGAGGGTACCGAGGCCAAGCATCGCCCCCAAACTTTGCCGACGCAGCAGCAAGCCGAGGCGTTGTTTGAGGGAGTGAATATTTTTTTGAAGGAAAACGGGCGTACCCAGTTGGTCGAGCCAACGAGAAGAATAGGCCACTGCCGCCAACATCACTACGCCCGTGGCGATGGATAAGGTACTTTGAAGACCCGCCAGTTGAAGGCCGCTTCCTACTGTGCCGAGCAACACACCCAGCACCGAATAGGTAGCAGTACGGCCAAGGTTATAGAGCAAAACCCCGCTCCATTTCCCGGCGCGTGAGCGTTGATGCACGGGCAAAGCCAGTGCGATAGGCCCGCACATACCTACGCAGTGCAAGCTACTCATCAGGCCGAGGGTAAAAGCGAGGAAATACATTTAACGGGCAAATAAAATAGTGCCGTCGTTCCAGTAAGTAGTGCCGTTGTGGGTCCAGTCAAACTGGATTTGGTAACGACCCGTGGCGATTTTAGCGGCAGGAATCAGTTGTTGGTGCTGGGCGTTGGGCGTGATAGCCACGCTGAAATCCTTGCGATTGTCGGAAGGACAGTATAAATTGATTTTGCCCTCAATCCCCTTTAAATCAGCAGGATAAAAAACCTGAACGCCCGCGTCGGTCACTTCCCAACGGAGTGGCGTAGTGAGTTTTTTGGCGTTGTTGATTTTATCAATTTTGGATTGAAAACGCAGTTCTTCGGCATAGTACTGGTCAGTGACCAAGTCTATTTTCTGGGCAACACTCATGCCGACGAGCGTCAAAATTCCTACGACAAACAAGCCGTAAAATGCCCAAATACCTGTACCCCAAGATAGTTTCATTGCTTT
>JALOLW010000255.1 GCA_025455795.1 Spirosomataceae bacterium | reverse complement strand
AAGCGTTAGACCTCAAACAAAAATCCTTTTTCGAGGAGTTCGTGATAGGTTTTTTCGTCAAATCGAAAATAGAAGGCACCTCTTCGTGATGTGCCTTTTTGTTTTTCTTTGAGTTTGTGCAAAAGATTCATTTTCAGAATCTTCTTGCTAAAATTGCGCTTGTCCAACGTCCGCCCCAAGATGGATTCGTAAAGGCGGCGGAGTTCGAGCATCGTAAACTTCTCGGGGAGTAGTTCAAATCCCACGGGCTGATAGCGCACTTTACGACGAAGTTGTTCGAGGGATTTTTCAAACATTTGCGGGTGGTCATAGACCAAGTCCAACGAAGCTACCTGCGAAATAGGCCACCAAGTAGCCCCATACTCCGCCGACAGTGCCGACAACGTAGGCTCGACTTCGATAAGGGCATAGTAGCAAGTCGTGATGACGCGCTCGGTGGGTACGCGCAGCACACCCCCAAACGTATAAACTTGCTCCATATACACATTTTGAAGGCCCGTAAGACGCTCCACGGTGTTGCGGGCGGCATCATCTACGCTTTCGGACGGATGCACAAAGCCCCCCAAAAGGGCCCAATGCCCCTTGAACGGCTCGTAAAGAAAGCGGTGAAGCAGTACGTGTAGCTCCGTGCCATAAAATCCAAAAATAACGCAGTCCACGCTGTTGAGCAGCGCTATTTCACCCGCGTGATAGGAGGAGGCAAAATGAGCATTGGGAGATTTGGCAATCGTATTTTCAGAAGACAGATTTGTCATGCAGGCAGTAAAATTTGGCAATATTACCAAAAAAGCAGGTTTGGTTTTAAAACTACCGCTACCGTAAGTAGCCCTGACAGGTCGTCTTCCCAAGAAATTGTCTATATTTGGGGCTTTGAAACAATATTCGCCAAAATCAATCCGTTTTTGACAGAGCATAAACCTAATCAGAATGATTTTACTGCAAGCACAAACTGCCATTGACTCTGCCGCCACCGCTGCGGCCGCCGCCGAAGGAATCTCACTGTTTGATTTATTGATGAAAGGAGGATGGGTGATGATTCCCCTCCTGCTGATGTTCGTCGCCACGCTGTTTATAATTTTTGAGCGTTGGCTTGCCATCAATGCCAACAGCAAACTCGAAAACAACCTCATAGACAACATCAAGGATTTTATCCAACAAGGCAACGTCAAATCTGCCGAATCGCTGTGCCGCAACCAACGCTCGGCAGCGGGGAGGGTGTTTGAAAAAGCCATCGGGCGCATTGGCTACTCCATCAAAGACATCGAAAGTACCATCGAAAACGCCAGCCAAATCGAAATAGCCCGCATGGAAAGTAACCTTTCGTATTTGGGGGTGATTGCGGGTATCGCACCCATGCTCGGTTTTGTAGGGACGATTTCAGGGATTATCAATATTTTTTACAGCATTTCACAATCCAACGACTTCAATATCAGCACCATAGCGAGCGGTATGTACGAAAAAATGATTACGTCGGGTGCGGGGTTGATTGTGGGTTTGGTGGCTTACATGGGCTATCACCTGCTCAATATGAAGATAGACCGTATCGCGCTCAAACTCCAAGCGGGCGCGTTTGACTTTTTAGATGTTCTTCAGAAGCCGTTGAATCGTTAATCGTTGAACTGTTACCCGTTGAATAGTTATTCGTTGACTGACATACTCAAACAAATAACAGATACACCAATAACGGATAACCAAACAATCAGAAAATGAAGATTCGCCGTAAAAATAGATTTGCGCCAGAGGTATTTACGCAGTCGCTCAACGACATCATGTTTTTCTTGATGCTGTTTTTCCTCATTATCTCCACCATGGTCAATCCCAACGTTATCAAGTTGATGTTGCCCAAAGCGTCTGCTTCGCAGCAAATGCAGAAAAAACAGACGACGCTCGCCGTAGATGCTGAGAAAAACTACTTCCTCGACCGTGAACCCGTATCCAAAGAGCAGCTCGAAAGTGCATTGGCAGCGGTGTTTGCCAATGTCGAAGAAAAAACGGTGATTTTACAGGTGGACCAGACCATCTCGGTGCAAGACTTGGTGGACGTACTCGCCATCGGGGCCAAGCTCGACATCAAGATGGTCATGGCGGTCAAGAAGTAGGGGTTATCTCCACCTTTTGTACTGATTGATAAGCCCGTTGGTACTGCTGTCGTGGGCATCTATGGGCCAATCGTTTTGGAGTTCGGGATAAATCTTGTTGGCAAGCTGCTTGCCAAGTTCTACGCCCCACTGGTCAAAACTGAATACATTCCAAATCACGCCCTGCACGAAGATTTTGTGTTCGTACATGGCAATCAAACTCCCCAACACGCGCGGCGTAATTTTCTTCACCAAGATAGAATTGGTGGGGCGATTGCCCTCAAACACCTTAAAGGGCGCGATTTTGGCGATTTCTTCCGAACTTTTTCCGCTGAGTTCTGCCGTAACTTCTTCGAGTGTTTTGCCGTTCATTAAGGCTTCGGTTTGGGCAAAGAAGTTGGACAACAACAACTTATGATGCTCACCGAGGGGATTGTGACTTAGAGCTGGCGCGATAAAATCGGCAGGAATGAGTTTGGTTCCTTGGTGAATCAATTGATAAAAAGCGTGTTGGCCATTGGTCCCTGGTTCACCCCAGATGATAGGCCCTGTCTGATAGTTTACTTTCTGCCCGTCGCGGCCTACGTACTTGCCGTTGGATTCCATGTCGCCTTGCTGAAAATAAGCCGCAAAACGGTGCAAATACTGGTCATACGGTAGGATAGCGTGGGTTTCGGCCCCGAAGAAATTGTTGTACCAAATCCCCAACAAAGCCAATACAACGGGGACATTGCGCTCAAACTTAGTGGTACGGAAGTGGTTGTCTATGTCGTGTGCGCCCGCGAGGAGTTGTTCAAAATTTTGAAAACCGATGTAACACGCAATCGAAAGCCCGATGGCCGACCACAGCGAGTAGCGACCACCAACCCAATCCCAAAAACCAAACATATTCTGGGGGTCAATTCCAAATTTTTCTACTTCGACGCGGTTGGTCGAAATCGCCACAAAATGCTTGGCTACTTGGGTGTTGTCTTTGGCTGTCTCCAAAAACCACCGACGCGCCGAATGAGCGTTGGCCATGGTTTCTTGGGTGGTAAAAGTCTTCGACGCAATCATAAAGAGCGTCGTTTCGGGGTTGAGATTTGCCACGGTTTCGGCGATGTGCGTACCGTCCACGTTTGACACAAAATGCACATTCAGTCCTTTTTTGCCGTAAGATTTGAGGGCTTCGGTCACCATGACGGGGCCGAGGTCAGAGCCTCCGATGCCAATATTGACCAAATCGGTGATTTTTTTGCCCGTGTAGCCTTTCCACTCACCCGAACGGATTTTTTCGGAAAAGCCTTTCATTTTTTCGAGAACGGCGTTTACGTCGGGCATCACATCTTGACCATCCACCACGATAGGCGCATTGGCGCGGTTGCGGAGGGCTACGTGCAGCACGGCGCGGTTTTCGGTGGCATTGATTTTGTCGCCCGTAAACATTCGCTCAATCGCCTCGTCCAACCGACACTCACGCGCTAACTCGCACAAATAGGCCATTGTACGACCGTTGATGCGGTTTTTGGAATAATCCACCACTATATCGCCCAAGCGAATCGAAAATTTCTTGAAGCGGTTGGGGTCTTCGGCAAAAAATTCTTTCAAGTGCTTTTTGCTAAGGCTTTTGTGATGGGTTTTGAGTTTACGGTACGCAGCCGTTTGGTCAAATGTGGTGGAAGGGAGCATTGTGTCGGAGAATTGGTTGAAGTTGCAAAAAAAAGCAAATCTGACCACTTGGGCAAATTACAGGTAGTTTAAGCCTGTTTAAGGGTCAAAATATGATTTGACCCGTCTCAAATCGTAATTTGAAGCATTGGAGGCTTGGCAGCACGCCAATTTTGTGCCATTGTTTCACCTCAAACTTTTTTATCACAATGAAAACCATCATCCATTCCATCTGCTTCGGCACAGTCCTTTCGGCCAATCGCGCCTACGAAATTGTCTATACTCTTTTCCGTATTTACTGCGGCTGGAGTATTGCTTACGGGGCGGGGCTTTCTAAGTTGTTCCACAAAATTGACGAAAACGGCCCTATCAGCTTCGACAACATCACCCCTGGCGCACCCGAGTGGTTTGTCAAGCAAGTAGCCGACATTGGCTTTACGTTTATCTCTCCTTCGTTTTGGGCTTACGTGGCTATCTACGGCGAGTTTATCGGTGGGTTGCTCATTGCGTTGGGCGTTCTCACGCGCTTGTCGGCTATCCAAATGGCCTTTCAGTTTTTCGTAGTCTCGTTTTTGTGGTACGACGCCCCCGTGCCTTTTGCGATGTACTACCAACAACTTATCTTCTGGTCGTTTGTGATGATTGCCGCCAAAGGCGATGGCTATTATTCGCTCGGGCAGTGGTGGGCGCGTCGCCGCACTGCGACTATTGCTGTCGGTTTCAAAGCAGCCTTGTTGTTGACTGTTTTCGTTGGTTTGTCTGACACTACTTTTGCCCAGAAAGGCCCCCTGAAAGGTTCTGGAAAAGTCGTCGAAAAGACGTTTGCTTTCCAAAATTTCGACAAAATAGACTTGCAAGACCTCGACGGTGAGGTAAAAATCGAAGTGGGCAAACCTTTCAGTATCAACGTAATGATAGACGACAACTTGGCGTCGCTGCTCCGCGTAGAACTCACCGATGAAGAAAAAAGCACCAATACAGGCAAACTGCGCGTATATTTGGCGGGCAATCGTGACAACAAGCTGTACATCGAAGACACCAAAATCAAGGTACGTATCACGCTACCCGATTTGACGGGCGTGGAACACAGCGGCAACGACGCCCTCAGCGTAACGGGTATCGTGGGTCGCTACCTCAAAGTGAAAGCGGGCGGCAACGGTGTGGTAAGACTCAAAGGCAGCATAGACGAACTAGACATGGTACGCAGTAGCAACGCTCACGTATATGCAGAGGAGTTGGTAGCCAAAACCGCCTTTGTGAAATCTATGGGCAACGGCAACGCTGTCATCAATGTCAGTGAGTCGTTTGTAGGAACAGCTCTCGGCAATAGTTCTATTTTCAACCGTGGCAAAGGCACAAAAGCCATCGAATCACGCACGATGGGCAACGGAAGGATTCAATAATCTATCGTAATCATGACTTTCAACCTCAATCTCTACTCTACGCCCCTGCTGTTTGGTTTTGTGCAGGGGTGGGTTTACGCCCTGCTCTTTTGGGTGCGTGGTACACGTCAAAACCGCCTTTCTGATTGGCTCTTCGGGGCATTATTGGCAGCCATGACTTTTGAAATTTGGGAATACATGCTCGGTTTTGCGGGGGTAGAGATTTTGTGGAATGAGTTAGAGTTTTTTCCGCGCACTTTCGGGTTTTTGGTGATGCCACTGGCGTATTTTTACCTCAAAAGTCAGTTCAACGCAGCGTTCAGGCTGCGTTGGGCTGACGCCAAACACGCGCTTCCGTTTGTGGTGTATGCCACGTACCATTTGGTGGTTTTTGTGCAGGGCAAAACTTTCGTACAACATTGGCTCAATCACGTTCATTACGCTTATCACCTCGAAACCGTCGAGTGGGCTTTGTTGGTATTGCAGCGTGTTTTGTATTTTTATTGGGCTTTCCAACTCTATCAAGAATACCGTACTTGGACCTACTCTCAGTTTTCGGACCCCGACGCGGTGAGTTTTGGTTGGTTTCGCAATTTCCTCTTGGCTTTTGCGGTTGCCTACCTCGTCGGGCTGGTGATGACGCTGCTCGGATGGATTTTCAAACTCGATTTTTGGCATGACTGGTGGGACGAGCTGTTTTTTGTCGGGCTGATTTACTACGTGGCTATCACGGGCTACGGCCAAACACAACCACGTAAACTGCTCTTTACGCCCGTCACAACCACGGCAGAAGCAGTCCCCACCGAAGAAGTCGCCGACCCTAAAACCGAAAAAATGCCCACGGTTGAATTGGAACAATGGAAAAAGCGCATTGAAAAACTGATGACCGAAGAAAAACTTTATTTGGAATCCGAACTCACCCTGACCGACTTGGCCCAACGCCTCAAAACCAACGTATCGGTGTTGTCGGCGGTCATCAATGGGGCTTTCAACAAAAACTTCAACGATTTTGTGAATGAGTACCGCGTAGAAGAAGTCAAACGGATGCTCAAAGACCCCGCCGCCAAGCATTTGTCGCTGTTGGGGATTGGGATTGAGTGCGG
>JALOLW010000254.1 GCA_025455795.1 Spirosomataceae bacterium | reverse complement strand
AAAATCACCCTCGTCCATGCGCCCGTCGGCTTCACCTTGCACAAAAATCGCCTGTTCTTGTCCCCGAAAAAATAGCTGCAATGCCGCAGGATTGACATTGTTCAAGTCCAAACCCGCTTGGCGCAGTTCGGCGGTACTGATGCGGTATATCCCCTTTTGAGCAACGGGGATTTTGAAGTACGTCTGTTGATAGTTAATCCACTCATTGCCAAAGCGTTGGGCGTAGCTTTGGGTAGTGAGTAGTGCGTAGTGGGTAATGAGTACACTGCACGTAAAATACAACAGACGCACCTCTTTCATGTCTTCAAAAATTATTGGGCCGAAAAGATGTCCTTCATGGCGTCTTCGTAGTAAAACAGCCGCTCGTTGAGGGCGTTGAGGGCGGCGGCTTTGTCTTTGGTCCAAACCAAAATCGAAAGGTTGTGCTCGGAAGCACCGTACGAAATCATCCGAATCGGAATGTGTTTCATAGCGTCGAATACTTTGAGCGCAATTCCCTCATTGTCAGCCTTAAACTCGCCTACGACGCAGATGATGGACAAGTTGTGGTCATGTTCTTCGAGGTCGGCAAACTCCCGCAACTCCGCCGTGATGGCCTCCAAGTGGGTATCGTTGTCAATCGTCACGGCCACCGACACCTCCGAGGTCGTAATCATGTCCACGGGGGTTTTGTATTTCTCAAAAATATCAAACACTTTTTTCAAAAACCCGAACGCATTGAGCATCCTTGTGGAATGGATATAAATGGCCGTGATGCCATCTTTGGCCGCGATGGCCTTGATTTCGCGGTCGGTAGTTTGGTTGGCAATGAGCGTTCCGAAGGCTTCGGGTTCCATGGTATTTTTGAGTCTGACGGGTACACCGCGCAACTTGGCGGGGGTGATGGTGCTGGGATGCAGGATTTTGGCCCCAAAATAAGCCAACTCTGCCGCCTCCTCAAAATTCAACTCCCGAATCGGGAACGTGCGCTTGACGATGCGTGGGTCGTTGTTGTGCATCCCATCAATGTCAGTCCAAATCTGCACTTCTTCGGCGCGGATAGCACCGCCAATGAGCGAGGCCGTGTAGTCGGAGCCGCCGCGTTTGAGGTTGTCCACCTCACCGCGTGGGTTACGACAAATAAAACCCTGCGTCACAATGACTTGCTTATCGGCGTTTGGCGCGAGCATATCGGTCAGCAACTGCTCAATGACTTCCAGTTCTGGCTCGCCGTCGGCATCAATCCGCATAAAATCAAGCGCGGGAATCAGCACCGAGCTTTCACCTTGCTCTTGCATGTACGCCTCAAACATCTGCGTACTCATGATTTCGCCCTGCGCCACCATTTCTTTGTCTTGTTTGAGCGTAAAGGGGCGCGTTTTGGCCACCGAGCGGATGTACGAAAACTCGCTTTCTACGACCTGTTGGCCTTTTTGGAGACCCGCTTCGGTCTGATACAACTCCTTAATGAAAGCGTCGTAATGTGCCTTTAAATCAGCGATTTTCTGCTCCACTTCGGCCACATTGTTGGCCTTGGCCGACTCACTGATGGAGATGAGGGCATTGGTGGTGCCAGACAAAGCCGACAGCACGACGATTTTGCGACCTGTGGTGGCCGTGACGAGGTTTCGGATGGAGTGCATACGCTCAGGTTTGCCCACCGACGTACCGCCAAATTTCCAAACTTGCATTTTTAAAAGGGTATAATTGAATGAATGGGTGAGTTAAAAACGCAAAGTTACAAGGGTTTGGGATTTTATTCCTTCGCGGTTCAGAATTTCCTCCATGTATCCAAAACGCTTATTTTGCCAAATGTTCAACAAATTGGTACTCTCTCATGTTAAAATAAAACAAAAAGTAGAAAATGCAAGGATAAAATATTGTCTTTGCATCTACCATCTTTGTCGTCTCAAATCACACTCGACCTATTCTGATTGAATGCTTTGAAAAAGTTCTACTACTTTGTGGGCCTTTGCTATCTGCTTTTGGGAAGTATAGCAAAAGCCCAAGCCCCGTTTTCATGGGACAACGCCACGGTCTATTTCTTATTGACCGACCGATTTCACAATGGCAACCCAGCCAACGATCTTTCCTACGGGCGCACTGCCGATGCCGTGGGGGGATTTTTGGGCGGTGATTTGGCAGGACTTACCGCCAAAATCAACGACAACTATTTCAATAACCTGGGGGTCAATGCCCTCTGGATTACAGCCCCTTACGAGCAAATCCACGGCGCAGTACCAGGCTACTGGCTACCAAGCGGCTACCCAGGCGGTCAGCACTATGCCTACCACGGCTACTATCCACTCGACTGGACCGAAATGGATGCCAATTTGGGTACAAAAACCGACTTTCAGGCCATGATAGACGCTGCCCACGCCAAAGGCATTAGGGTTTTGATAGACATTGTGGTCAATCATACGGGCTACGAAACAGTCCTTGATTCGCAGACTTACGGCTTCGGTACGCTCGGCGACCCGTGGACTGTGCCGAATACGGGTTTGGACGTAAACAACGTAAGTTGGTGTAATTGGTGGGTGGACAACAACGGTGTGTCGTGGATTCGCAAAGGCGACACCAACACCGACTACTGCTCGCCCGCTTGCGGTGGGGGTGATTTGGCGATGTGCTTGGCCGGCTTGCCCGATGTTCGCACCGATTTGACCACTGCCGTAGGTTTACCCAAAATCCTCCAAAACAAATGGGACGCCACCAAAGAAGCCCAAGAAGTGGCCGAATTGGATGCTTTTTTCGCCGCCAACCCCACTTATCCGCGCACTCCCGCCAACTACATCATCAAGTGGCTCACCGACTGGGTGCGTGAGTTTGGCATTGATGGGTTCAGAATTGATACCTACAAGCACGTCGAAACGCCCGTTTGGGGGCGGCTCAAAGACCAAGCTCAAATCGCTTTCAACGATTGGAAAACCGCCAACCCCACCAAAAAACTCGACGATACGCCTTTTTGGATGGTGGGTGAGCTGTTTGGAGCGGGCATTACCAAAAACACCGACGCTGTCACCAACGGCAAAACCGACGCACTCATCAACTTCAATTTTCAGGGTGGCACATACGCCCCCAACACCCTCGACGCAATTTATACGAGCTACGCCGCCGCTACCAACAACGACCCTACGTGGAATTTCCTGAGCTACATCTCCTCGCACGACAAAGACATGTACGACCGCGCCAACCTCACGGCGGCAGGAACGGCTCTTTTGCTCGCCCCGGGCGCCGTGCAGATTTACTACGGCGACGAAACCGCCCGCCCCAAAGGCACCACTGGCACCGACCAAGACTCACGCACGTACATGAACTGGGGCAGTATCAACACCACCTTACAAGCACACTGGCAGAAAATCGGTCAATTTCGACAAAATCACTTGGCGGTAGGGGCAGGACAACACCAAAAACTGGCTGATTCGCCCTACACTTTCCGCCGTACTTACAACTCCGCCACCGCTTGCGACGCCGTGGTGGTAGTCTTGGGCGCGAGTGGTAGCACTACGGTCACTGTTTCGTCGGTGTTTGAAAATGGTGTCCAACTACGCGATGCTTACACAGGCAATACCGCCACGGTTTCGGGCGGCAGCGTGACTTTCGCAGCCCACACCAACGGGGTCATTTTGATAGAGCGCGTAGTGGCCGCCCCTTGTCCACCCACGGCTTGTATCACGGCCACACCTACGAGCGGTGCGGCACCGTTGGTGGTGAATTTCAGCGCGGCTTGCAGCAGCTCGCCAAGCGGTACGACCATTAGCAGTTATGCTTGGAACTTCGGCGACGGCAACACCGCCACGGGCGCGACACCATCGCACACATTCACTGCCAATGGCACTTACACCGTAACCCTGACCGTGACCAACAATGCGATGCAAACCGCCTCTACCACCACCAGTATCACCGTGGGGACCAATATCATCAAAGTATTTTTCCAAAAACCGTCGGGCTGGCCTGCTGGCACGCCCAAGATGTACTACTGGAATATCGTACCTGCGGGGGCATTGCCCACGGTCAGTTGGAACGACAGCCCCGCCATGACCGACGAAGGCAACGGGTGGTTTTCTTATACTTTTCCCGCCAACGTAACAAGTGCTAACTTAATTTTTAGGGATGCAATAAGCGGCAGCAGCAAAACCGCCGACCTCTCGACCACCAAAAGTGGCTGGTACCCAGACTGTTTGGCAGGATGGGTCTATACCGACCCGCGCAGCCTCACGGCCACCAACTACGACGTGTTTTTTGAAAATACTGCCAACTGGCCCCAACCCAAAATATATTATTGGAACCTCGAACCCGCCACCGCCGGACCCGCACCCGTGGGCTGGTCGGGTAGCAACATGACGCTGGTATCGGGCAACAAGTGGAAGTTCAGCTTCACGGGCGCGCGCAAAGCGTGTGTGATTTTCAACAACGGTGGGGGAGTGCAAAGCCGCGATTTACTCTCGATAGCGGCGGGAGGTACGTACAATTTTGGCACAGGACTCTGGACACTCTGCCCCGTAGATGTGCAATTGAACGGCACTTTGACCAACGGTACCTACCCCTCTGGCAATACCATTGATGCAATCAATAACATCAGTTCGGGAACAAATATTATCTTCGACGCCAAAAACGCAGTCACGTTAAGCCCTGGCTTTCAGGCACAAACGGGCAGTGTATTTATGGCTAAGATAGGAGGATGTAACTAAGCATTTTGATTTCAACCACTAAAAACCAATCTAATCAAATGACAAAATCTGTATCACTCGACCCCAACGGCAGCCCACCTCGCCGCCGCTACGCCAAGCCTATTTTGCAAAAAATAGGAGGCTTAAAAACCCTCACGCAAAAGACGGGTTCCCAGTCTGACATACTTGTACCTGCAGCTACGTTTGCCCCTTAACCAACAATCCTGATGAAACTAAACACTAACTATATCGCAGTTCTAAGTTTGGTACTGCTTTATTCAACACACATGCAAGCCCAAGCACCTTACATTAAAAATGATTTAGGTACAGCAGATGGCTTAGGTGGCTATGGCTATTTGGAAAAAGATGCAACGACCTTTGTACGTATGCACCGAAATACGTACGGCAATATCAACCAACTAAGAGCAAGGTGGTTTGTTACCGATAATAATCCTGGCAATGGTAATGGCATTGAATACATTTATAACACCAACGATGGCCCAGAAGGCACTTGGAACTGCGACAATGGCACTAATCACAAACGTACAACAGATTATAGCGCGTCACATTTTGGCAGTGAGTGGCAAGCTGGGGCACAAGCATATGTATCTGTCTATGCACAATATGGCTGTCCTGTCAATTCATCCAGCCACAGTTCTGGGACTGGATTTAATGAAAGACAATTTCGGATTGTAGATGTAGCCCAAACTGGGGCTGTATCAACAGGTGTTACTGATGGTAACGGTTCATGTCTTACTAATAATGTTGTTGGAAGCTTTACAATTGATGTGGGTACTGCTTCTGGAATATCTTTGAGGAGGTTTTTTGTTCAGAATAGTGGTACTGCAACTGAAGGGACAAACATTCCCAATGATGGTATCAAACTTTTCTATGAAACTTCCACTGGTTCTGAAAGCTTTGATGGTACGGAGTCATCTTCTAATCTTTATGGTGATTGGGGGGGGGATTCTCAAACTAACAACATTTATGGCTTTGACAATGCTAATATCAATTTGTCGGGCTTGGTTAGATTTTATCTGGTTGTTTGTGATATGACCTCTACTGTTATCCCGACAGCATCACGTCCAACTGCGTTCAACTTTTCTATAATCAACGACGGAATCTCAATGTCGCCTAATTTGGATGGACAAAATACCCTACGTATCAACCAGACATCGCTGGGAGGTGCAGCCCCATTTCCCGTTGTTTTAGCTTCATTTACTGGTCGTAGCGAAAATAAAGCGTCCATTTTGGAATGGCAAACTTCTACTGAAATCGGCAATAGCCATTTTGAAGTGCAACGTAGTTTTAATCTTAATACTTTCGAAAATATAGGACGTGTAGAAGGTTATGGAACGACTACCACTGATAAGACCTATGTTTTCACCGACGCTCAACCGCGCATCGGTGCCAATTATTATCGCCTAAAACAAGTGGATTTTGACGGCAAGTTTTCGTATTCGCGCATCATTAGCGTCATTGTGCGTACCAACGGCGAAGTGGCCCTTTTTCCCAACCCAACTGCCGAAAAGTTGCGCGTGGAGGGATTGGAAAGCGGCTCATTGTTGTCGGTA